>CAZLYG010000131.1:0-11459 GCA_964563075.1 uncultured Steroidobacteraceae bacterium
CCTCAAGGGCACCGTGCGGGTATTTCAGTGGACCAATCCCCACGCCTGGATCCATCTGGACGTTCCCAATTCCAGTGGCGGCGTCGACAGCTGGCAGGTCGAGCTCAACAGCCCGAACAACCTGAAACGCCAGGGCTGGAAGTCCAACAGCCTGACCGTGGGGGAGAAGGTCACTTTGATGTTGAATCCCCTCAAGGACGGCACCAAGGGCGGCCTGTTCATCGCCGTGACTCTTCCTGACGGCACCGTGCTGGGCGATCCGACTCGCGCGCGCGGTGGTCCGATCAACGTGCCGACGACCTGAATGAGCGCATCGAGGAGAACGACTGTGAAAGCTCTTGTACCTTGCGAGCGCGCACGCAACCTGCAGGCCAGGCCGATCCTGGCGCTGCTTCTGGGAGCCGTGCTGCTGGGCGCTTCGTTCCCAGCGTGGGTCCATCATTCCGGCGCCATGTTCGACCGCACGCGGGTCGTGAAGATCACCGGAGTGGTGACCGAGTTCAACTGGTCCAATCCGCATTCATCCTTCAAGGTCGACGTGACCGATGCCAGCGGCAACGTCGAGACCTGGGCGATCGAGATGAACGGACCGAACAACCTGGTGCACGAAGGCTGGAAGCGCACCTCGATCAAGCCCGGGGACAAGGTGTCCGTCGTGGTGAATCCGCTGCGCGATGGCCGGCCCGGCGGCTGGTATGTCGGCATCACCTTGGCCTCCGGGAAGTTCCTGGGCAGCGATCACGCCTCTCCGGACGATGGCGGTGCCTCGGGTCCACCGGGCGGGGCCGTCCCGGGTGATCGGAGCGGAGATGCCAAGTGAAGCCGGCGCACTCCCGGCGCAGAGGGAAGCAACCTTGAGAGCACGCAAGAGAACCTGGGGTGCGCTGCTGCTGGGCGGCGTGATGTGTTGCGGCGCCGCGCTGGCGGCCGGTCCCAAAGCGCAGGGGCACACCGCCGCGGCGAAGCCCGTGCCGGCCTACCCCAAGGGCCACTACACCTCCCTGAACTCGCTTCCGGACTGGGGTGGCGTGTGGATACTCAACTTCAAGCCGCCGACCCCCGGTAAGCCCCCTGAGCGGCCGGCGCTGAAGGGCCAGTACCTGAAGGACTACGAGGCCTGGCGTGAGGCGGTCAAGACGCACGGCGGCGAGGTGCCCCATGAGGGCTCCTACTGCACGCCCCCTGGGATGCCGGGGATCATGGGGGTCGGCCAGTATCCGATGGAGTTCCTGTTTACTCCGGGGCGGGTGACCACTCACCACGAAGCCTGGATGCAGTGGCGCAACATCTACACCGATGGCCGTGGACACCCGGACGACCTGGATCCCACGTTCCAGGGCGACTCCATCGGGCACTGGGAAGGCGACACCCTGGTCGTCGACACCGTCGCTGTCAAGGAAGCGGCTCCGCTGGGCCAGGGCATGAAGCACGGCCCCCGGATGCACATCCTCGAGCGTATCCACCTGGCGCCCAAAGATCGCGATACGCTGGAGGATGAGATGACAATCGACGACCCTGACGCCCTCGAGAAGCCCTGGACGCGCACTCTGACGTACAAGCGCTCGCGCGACCTGCAGCTGCTGGAGTTCGAGTGCGCCGAGAACGATCGCAATCCGGTCGATTCCTCCGGCAAGACGGGCTTCAAGACCGAGTAGCGCTGTGCGCGGAGAGGACTGATGATCCAACATTTCTGCGATTGGCTGGCGGCCACCTGGCTCAGCCAGACCTTCGCCAATGCCGGCTGGTTCGTGCCGACCGTGCAGACGATCCATATTCTGTCGATTGCCGCGGTGATCATCATGCTGAGCATGATGAACTTCCGCCTGCTGCGGATCACCCACAGCGGGCCGTCGCTGCAGAGCCTGTCCGCCGGCTACGTTCCCTGGATCTGGCGCGTGCTGATTATCCTGCTGGTGACCGGGATCCTGCTGACGATCACCGAGCCCACCCGCGAGCTGATGAACAACGCCTTCCGGCTCAAGATGCTGATGGTGGTTATACTGGTTATCCTGACCGCCGTCTTCAGCTCGGCGCTGCGCAAGGACGGGGACTACTGGAGTGCGACCCCTCGCCGCCGCGTATTGGGAAGTGCGATAGCCCTCACCAGCCTGATCCTGTGCGTGAGCATCGTGGCAGCCGGCCGGCTGATCGCTTACGTCTGATCGAACTCACTGAAAGACTGCCCTAAATGACCGTACTCGATCTGATGCATGCATTGGAGCACCAGCCGTTCGCCGTGGCGATCTCGGAGTCCACCTGGCTGTTTCCGTTCTTCGAGACCCTGCACGTGCTCTTCCTGACCGTCGTCGTCGGCTCCGTGGCCATGATGGACCTGCGGCTGCTGGGGATCGGGAGCAAGGATCGGGCGATTACGGAGCTCAACCGCGCCGCGCTCCCCTGGGCGTGGACGGCGTTCGCGGCTGCACTGACCTTCGGGGTGCTGCTCTTCAGCTCCAAGGCATCCACCTACTATTTGAACATTCCGTTCCGCATCAAGATGGTGTGCATGTTCCTGGCGGCCCTCAACATGCTGGTGTACCACCTCATCACCGAGCGGGACGTGGCCAAGTGGGACCGGGGTCCTACTCCCATCGGTGCACGGGTCGCCGGGGTCATCTCGCTGACGCTCTGGGTGGTCATTGTCGCCACTGGTCGCTGGATCGGCTTCACGACCTGATCCGGAGGGCGAACTCGGCGTTCTTCGACCGCGTTGTTTTTCCGCCGCGGCGGGTAATCGCAGCTCCACCTTTTCCGCGCAGATACAGGTGACTTGCTCGTTGCGGGGATGCCAATTCGCGACGGGAGCGCGGAAACTAGCAGTGTGGGTACTTGCGACTTCGGATGCGGCACATCTGCGTGGGCTCGTCGGCGATTTGTGGGCTTTGGGGCGCGGAATGCGACGCATCGGCAGTTCGACGCATGGCACTCTCGGGTGCTGGGCTCGGGATGCGACATACACCCCGAGCCCGGACGCGTCGGCTCGTGATTGGATTCGGCACGGCAGTACCCGCCCCATTACCCGATTCCTGAGCAGCACGCTTTGCCGGCCCTGCGGCGCTGGCGGAAACAGCGCACCGGGCCCCGAATAGCGAGGACCGCGGGATTCCGGCGGCCTCGGGTCTCTTAGGGAGGGAGGGGGAGCGGATCCCTCGGAGCTCGCTTCGAGGGATCCGCAGTTTCCAGGATAGTGCGTTCAGGCGTCGGGAGCGAAGTGTCCCCACAGGCTCTTGAACGCCAGCAGCGTGAACTGCCGTGGCTCGCCCCACTGGGCATCGAATTCCTTCGTCGGTGCTGCCGCGAGCGCTTCCTCCGGCCCCATTCCCTTGCGCATCAGATGCGAGAGGCGTTCGAGGATCGTCGCGTACATCTTCTGTTGCGCCTGCACGTCCGCGCGCCCCATGACCGCGCCGTTGGCGGGTACGATCTGTGTCTTGTCATCGACGAGGCGATCGATCGACCTCAATCCCTCCACCAGCCCTCCCAGCCAGCCCCCGGTCTCGTAGTCGATCACCGGCCAGCCCTGGTTGGAGAGCACCCCGCCGGCCATCAGGATGTTGGAATTGCGGAAGAACACATACAGGTCGCCGTCCGTGTGGGCCTGCAGCAGATAACCGTACTCCACCTTCTCGCCAGCGAATTCCAGGCTCGAGCTCGCAAGATTGACGCTGGAGACGAGGGTGTCGCTGGGACGCGCCTTGACCGGCAACGGCCCGTAAGGGTGGTTGTGCCCGGGCTCCGTCTGCGCGTACTCCAGCCAGCGGCGCGTGTTCTCGTGGGCGATGATCTTCGCGCCCGCCTTGCCCAGGCGCTCGTTCGAGCCGGTCTGCTCGGGATGCCAGTGAGTGTTGATGAGCGTCTGCACGCGCTTGGCGTGGGTTTCGCGATACACCGCTTCCAACAGCTCCCCCGAGTGCTCCGGCAGTCCGCCATCGACCAGCAGGATGTCCTCGCCGGCGTGCGCGGCAACGACGTTGGCACCGGCCCCCGAGAGCACGACCAGGTGGTCGTTCAGGCGGTTGGCAGTAACGGGAGCGGCATCCCGGCCATGCGCCAGTGCGCTGCGCGGCAGCGCTTGTGCGAGGCCGATTCCAGCGCCCGCTGCGAGGACAGACTGCACGAATTTGCGACGTGTGGGGTGCGATGACATGGTGATCACTGTAAGTGGGTTGAACGCGGTCCGCGCGCCGCCATATGTGCCGGGATTGCAACGCTTTTTGCCCATGGCCGAGCATCATGGACAAGCTCAGGCGAGCGGCCCGGAGCCGCGCAGCGGACGACACTCTGCCGTGCTGGCGTAAGGCTAGCAACCGGGCTTGCGACTTCTTGGCATCCGCGCCCCGGGGTCTTAAGGGTTCTTATAGGGAATTGTGGTGGGCAGGGGCTAGACTCAGTCTTGTAGGCTTTTGATTCCATAAGGCGATTTGGGGTGAAAGCGGGATGAGCAAGACGCTTGCAGCGCGAATCGGTGTGGCCGCCGTGGCCGCAGTGCTGGTGTGGAATGTCGGAGCCGCAGTGACCGATCCGGCTCCCGCATCGACTGCCGCATCCGCCGCTCCCGCGCATCCCGCTCCTCCCGCCCCAGGGCACTCCTCGACAGCACCGGCCGCCAAGGCCGGCTCGGATGTTCCTCAGGGCGGCCCGCCGGGTGCTGCCCAGAACTGGCCCATGCTCAAGGAGTACTGCGAGAAGTGCCACAACACCGAGGACTGGGCGGGCAACATCGCCTTCGACACCCTGATGCCGGGGGACATCGGCAGCGATGCCGAGACCTGGGAGAAGGCAATCGTCAAGCTGCGTGGCCGGTTGATGCCTCCGCCGGGCCAGAAGCAGCCGCCGGCGGATCAGATCCACTCGTTCGTGCACTTCATGGAGACTTCGCTGGACAACTCCGCGGCATCGCGTCCGCCGCAGCCGGGTCGGGTTGCGTTGCACCGCCTGAACCGCAAGGAGTACGCCAACGCCATCTGGGATCTGCTGGCCGTCAAGGTCGATCCCAGCACGATATTGCCCACGGATGACACCATCGATGGCTTCGACAACGTTGCCAATGTCCTGCAGGTGTCCCCGTCGTTCCTCGACCAGTACCTGACCGCCGCCCGCCAGATCGCCGTCGACGCCGTGGGCCAGGTCCCCACCCGGCCCAACGGCACTCAGTACATCGTCAAGGACGCCGGCAACCAGGAGGAATACGAGGAAGGCCTGCCGCTCGGTACGCGCGGCGGCATGCAGGTGACGCACTTCTTCCCCGCGGATGGCGAGTACGAGCTCAACATCAGCAACATGGCGGTCGCACTGTGGGTGACCGGCATGAACTTCGACAACCACGTGATCGCGACCCTCGACGGGAAGAAATTCTGGGAAACCCACGTCGGTGGCGAGGAGGACATGAAGTCCATCGACCAGAAGCAGGATCCGGCGGTCGATGCCATCAACAAGCGCCTCAAGGGGATCCGCTTCAAGGCCACCGCCGGCCCGCACAAGGTCGCCGTGACGTTCGTCCACCGCACGTTCGCGGAGTCCGACGACAAGCTCTACTCGCAAAGCGGCGGCGGCCAGGACCGCGTGCTGCGCGTCGCCAACTTCGAGATCAAGGGGCCGTTCGACCCCACGGGCATCAGCGATACGCCCAGCCGCGACAAGATCTTCATCTGTCATCCGAAGTCGCCTGCCGAGGAAGATCCCTGCGCCGAGCGCATCCTGCAGCACCTGGCGCGCGACGCGTACCGGCGTCCGGTGACGGACAAGGACATCAAGGAGCTGATGGCCTTCTATCACAGCGGGCGCGATGCCAAGGATGGCAGCTTCGATGAGGGGATCCGGCGCGCGCTCACGGGGATTCTCGCGAGCCCGTACTTCCTCTACCGCTCGGAGCCGGTGCCGCAGACGGTATCCGCGGGCGGCACCTATCGCATCAACGACTTCGAGCTGGCTTCACGGCTGTCGTTCTTCCTGTGGAGCAGCTCGCCCGATGATGAGCTGCTGAGTCTTGCGGCGGCCGGCAAGCTGCACGACCCGCAGGTCCTGCACCAGCAGGTGCGGCGCATGCTCGCGGACAAGCGTTCCTTCACGCTGGCCTCGAACTTCGCGTTCCAGTGGTTCGACATGGGCAAGCTGTCGGAAATCAACCCCGACATGAACATCTTCCCCTATGCGGGGGATCCGCGTCCGGAGTACATCACCGAGCTGAACATGTTCGTCGACAGCGTGTTCCGCGAGAACCAGGACGTGATGAACCTGCTCACCGCGAACTACACGTATCTCAACGAGCGCCTGGCGCGGATCTATGGGATCAATGACGTGAAGGGCGACCGCTTCCGCCGGGTGACCCTGACCGATCCGAACCGCTTCGGCCTGTTGGGCAAGGGTGCCGTGCTGATGGTCTCCTCGTACCCGAACCGCACGGCCCCGGTGCTGCGCGGCAAATGGATTCTCGAGAGCATCACCGGGACGCCGCCGGCGGCGCCGCCGCCGAACATCCCGCAGATCAAGGACCCGGTTGCCGGCGAGAAGCCCAAGACAATGCGCGAGCTGATGGCGGCGCACCGCAAGCAGTCGAGCTGCTTCGCCTGTCACGGTGTGCTGGATCCGCTCGGACTCGCGCTGGAGAACTTCGACGCCGTCGGCGTCTGGCGCACCAAGGATCGTCTGGCGGGCGACACCATCGATGCCAGCGGAGAGCTCCCGGACGGCAGAAAGATCAATGGGCCGATCGATCTGCGCAATGCGCTCGTGGCCGATCCCTTCCAGTTCGTGCAGACACTGACCGAGAAGCTGATGACCTACGGGCTCGGCCGGACCGTCGAATACCGGGACATGCCGACGGTGCGCAAGATCGTCGAGGACAGTGCCAAGGACGATTACAGGTTCCAGTCCATCGTGATGGGAATCGTCGACAGCGATCAGTTCCAGATGAGAAGCGTGCCGCAGGACGCCAGACCCAAGACCCAAACAGCACAGAATCAGCCATGAAAATGATTCTCGGGCGCGCGCAGCGCGCATTACTCCTGGCGGGTCGCGCGCAGCGCGATCCCGCTGAGGAGTTCGGGGCCAGGGGCCCCGTAAAAGATCTCGGGGCAGGGGCTCCGTAGACAAGCTGAGTGCGAGGAAGCAGACAATGTTCATCACGAAGAAGCATCTCTCCCGAAGAACCGTCCTCAAAGGCGTCGGTGTCAGCATCGGCCTGCCGTTACTGGATGCCATGATCCCGGCCGCAACGGCCCTGGCACAGACGGCGGCGGCGCCCAAGCCGCGCATGGGATTCGTCTACTTTCCGCACGGCGCGGTGATGGCCAACTGGTCCCCGGCCAAGACCGGCACCGACTTCGAATTCACACCCATCCTGAAGCCGCTCGAGCCCTACAAGGAATACCTCACGATCGTCAGCGGCTTGCGTAACAAGACCGGCGAGAGCCCGAGCCCGCACGCCATCATTGCCGGCACCTGGCTGAGTTGTGTCCACCCGGCTGTCAGCCAGGCCCCGCATGGAGGCATCTCGTGCGACCAGGTGGCGGCCCTGCAGATTGGACAGGACACCTCCCTGCCTTCTCTCGAGCTGGCCGGCGAGGGCGGCGGTGGTGCCTGCGATCCGAGTTTCGGCTGCAGCTATTCCGGCACCGTTGCATTCCGTACGCCGACGCAGCCATTGCCGATGGAGCACAATCCGCGCAAGGTTTTCTACCGGCTGTTCGGACAGGGTGATACGGCAGCGGAACGCCACGAGATCATCAGCGAGAGTCAGAGCGTTCTCGACCTCGTGAAGAACGATGCTGCCGATCTGCAGCGCACTCTGGGTGCTTCTGACAAAGCGATGGTCAACGACTATCTGGATTCGCTGCGCGAAGTGGAGCGCCGGGTCGAGAAGCAGAAGGAGAAAGAGCACTCCGGCATCAAGCTTCCCGATGCACCGACCGGAATCCTCGAAGACTTCACCAAGCAGCTCGACACCATGTTCGAGCTGATCGCGCTCGCCTGGCAGTCGAACGCCACACGTGTCACGACGTTCATGATCGCGAAGGAGGTGAGCATGCGCACCTACCCGCAGATCGGGATCTCCGACGCATTCCATCCGCTCTCGCACCATCAGAACGATCCCATCAAGCTCGCGAAGCTGACCAAGGTGCAGGCGTATCACACGGATGCCTTCGCGCGCTTCGTGAAGCGGCTGAAGAACACTCCGGATGGCGACGGTACGCTGCTGGATCACTCGATCGTGCTGTTCGGAAGCAACATGAGCAACAGCGACCTCCACAACAACGACCCGCTGCCCTCGGCGGTGATCGGGCGTGGCTACGGCAAGATCAAGGGCGGCCAGCACCTGCACTATCCGCAGGACACGCCGCTGTCGAACCTGCTGCTGACCCTGCTGGTCCGCGGCGGAATCAAAATCGACAAGCACGGCGACAGCACCGGCGTGCTCGCGGAGGTTTGATTTAAATGAAGTCCCGGTCAGCCCCCGTCGTCAGCCGCGCCGTGGCGCTGCTGGCGCTGCTGGCACTGCCTCTGGCGTTCGGGTCGATGACTGCCTGGGCCGGTGACGACAGTCCTCTGGTGGACGCCGTGGAAGCGAAGAACCACGACGCAGTGATCGCTCTGCTCTATAAAGGAGTGGATGTCCGCCAGCGCAGCGCAGATGGCACCACCGCGCTGCATTGGGCAGCCCACTACGACGATCGGGATCTGGTGAAGCGCCTTCTGAAGGCGGGCGCCGACCCGAACGTGGTCAACGACTACGGCTCGAGCCCGATGCAGGAAGCGGCCGTGACCGCCGATCCCGTGGTCATCGAGATGCTGCTGAAAGCGGGCGCCGATGTGGACTCACCCAATCCGGAGGGCCAGACCGCGCTGATGGTCGTTGCCCGCACGGGCAACATCGAGGCGGCGAAGGTGCTCCTCAAACACGGGGCGCGGGTAAATGCCACCGAGAGCTGGGGCGGCCAGTCGGCTCTGATGTGGGCCGCGGCCGAGAGCCAGCCGGAGATGGTGAAGCTGCTTGCTTCCCACGGCGCGGACGTCAACGCTCGCAGCCTGATACGCGATTGGCAGCGCCGGATCACGGCCGAAGGCAGGCCGAAGAACGAGAACCATGGCGGGTTCACGCCGATGCTCTATGCCGCCCGGGAAGGCTGCGTCGAGTGCATCAAAAACCTGCTCAAGGCCCACGCCGACATCAATCTTACGGATCCCGATGGAACGACGCCGCTGAACATGGCGCTGCTGAACATGCGCTTCGACACGGCGGCATACCTCATCTCGCAGCATGCGGACGTCAACAAGTGGGACTTCTGGGGGCGTACTCCACTTTACAACGCGATCGATCTGAACACCGTGCCGCGCGGCGGCCGCCCCGATCTGCCGTCACTCGACAAAGCGACGGGCCTGGATGTGGCCGAGATGTTGCTGAAGGCGGGCGCCGATGTGAACGCGCAGCTGAAGCTGCGGCCTCCCTATCGCAATGGCGTTTTCGATCGCGGCGGCGACCAGGTGATCTCCACCGGCGCAACGCCGCTGCTGGTGGCTGCGAAGATCGGCGATGTGCCGGCCGTCCAGCTGTTGCTCAAGTACAAGGCCGCGGTGGAGATACCCACGTCGGAAGGCGTGACCCCCTTGATGGCGGCCGCCGGCATGGGTCACAGCTTCAACCCCACCAGGGGGCGCTATAAGACTGACGATGACGGTGCGGCTTGCGTGAAGCTGCTGGTGGCCGCAGGTGGCAAGATCAACGAAGCCGATCTGCAGGGCCTGACTCCGTTGCATGCGGCCGCTCAACACGGTTGGGACGACACCGTGAAGCTGCTCGTCGCGGATGGTGCCGACCTGCAGCCGAAGGACAAGCTGGGACTGACGCCCATCGATCATGCCGAGGGCAAGCAACCTCGTGCGTTCCTCGAGCCCGAGCATGTTCCCCACAAAGAGACGGTCGCGCTGCTGACGGGTTATATCGTCGCCGCGACCGGTAAGCCTCCGATCCAGTTCGCGGGTACGCTGAACCGCCAGACTCGCGGTACCGGCGGCGCTGTCGGTGGCGGGCTCGGACAGGGTGCCGCTCAGGTCGCGCAGAACAATGACGGTGGCGCTGCTCGCCGCAGGCCGGGGCAGGGCGCGGGGGCACCCGGTGGTGCTCAGGCCCCTAACGCGGCGGGTGCATCCGGTGCGGGCGCTCCCAACGGTGGCGGCGCAGCGGCCGGTGCTCCTAACGCTGCTGGTGCATCGGGAAGTGCGCCTAATGGCGCTGGGGCGTCGGGCTCCGGCGTTGGCGCACCTGCGGGCGCGCAAGGCGCGACTGGCGACCATCCCGCGCACCCTTCCGCGACTCAGAAGCACGCGGCGGCTGCTCAGCCGCCAGTGCGCCCGCGCGCGCAAGGAGCGAGCGAGAACCAGCCGACTGCCGAGAGCGAGGCCGCTCCGGTTCGGACCGCGAAAGAGCCGCGTAAGACTACAGACGAGTAATTCGTCTGCGACGCGGTGGCGGCAGGGCCGCGGGTGGCCGGTGAGGCGGTGTATCTCAGGCAGCCACGTCGCAGCCATACATGAGTCGCGGCTCGCTGACACAGCTGGCGTTGTCCGGCACGTTCGGTATCAGCAGTGCGCCGGGAATTCCCGTGTCCAGTGTTGCAAACGCGGCTCCGTATGCCGACGCGAGCTGTCTGCGCGCTTCCAGCCAACGACTCACTGGTTCGTGATGTACGTGCTTCGCATAGCGAAAGGCAAGTAGGACGTTGACGTCGAGCAGGTATGTCACGGGGAAGTTCTCCAGCTCCTTGCGGACCTCTTCACTCGTAATCATCCGTTCGCCGGGCCGGCGCCTGACGTATTCGAAACCGGTACGCGGGTCGATCGCATACCGGTCTTCATCTTCGCTCGTCGCGCTCTGTCGCTCGCGATCCTTCTGCTCATTCGATTTCACACGATCGTTCACGGGTAGATCTCCGATGGATATGCCTCCAGGACGCGCCGTGATCAGCCGTGGTTCCGAGGCGACCAGGCGCGGGAGATTGGACCAACTCGTTTGGTAGGCTATATACATTCGCCAACAGTACGAACGCCACGCACATTTGTCGGTATTTTCCCCAAAAGGGCACTGGTAAGGGTGAGGTACCCTGCAGCAAGGCGCGTCAAAGAAGCGCGGTAGAGCAGCGCGGCGGAGGCACGGCGGAAAGAGGCAAGAGGCGACGCGCCTGGAGCGCGGTCAGTTAGGCGCGAACAGCCCCTGCGTGACGTACCCAGCCACGTCACGCAACTCCTCGGGCTTCAACACGTCTCTGAACGACGGCATGTCCCCGCGTCCTTTGGTCGCAGTGGTTACCACGTAGCCGATGCCGTTCTTCGAAGCGTCCGTGAGGTTCGCGCCGCCATGGCTGCCGAGGCCGGTGTCACCATGACAAGCGGTACAGAACGTCTTGAAGAGCTGCTTGCCGTGTGCGATGTCCGGTTGGCCCGGCGCAACCTGCACCGGAGCACCG
>CAZLYG010000132.1:0-11423 GCA_964563075.1 uncultured Steroidobacteraceae bacterium
GGACAATGGAGTGAAGCAATGAGTGCGCGCTTCTCGACCGGGCGCTGGTGGGGCGTCGTCCTCAAGGAATTTCTGCAGCTGCGCCGCGATCGGCTCACGTTTGCCATGATCGTGGGTATCCCGATCATGCAGATGGCGCTGTTCGGGTTTGCCATCAACACCGACCCCAAGCACCTGCCGATGGCCGTGAGCAGCGCGGACGAGAGCGAATTCACTCGCACATTCATCGCCTCGTTGCAGAGCTCCGAATACTTCAAGGTCGTCGCGACCGTACCCAGCCCCGCGGCCGCACAGCGTCTGCTGGCGCAGGGCAAGGTGCTCTTCGTGCTCGACATCCCGCCCGGCTTTACGCGCGAGCTGGTCAAGGGCGCGCGGCCTTCGTTGCTGATGGAAGCCGATGCGACCGATCCAACCGCCGTCACGGCGGCACTCGGGGCGCTGCCCTCGATAGTGCAGTCCGCATTGCAGAAGGACCTCGTGGGGCCGCTGGCGTCACTCGCGCAACAGCCGGGTGCCTACGATGTGGACGTTCACAGACTCTACAATCCGGAAGGCGTCACGCAATACAACGTCGTGCCCGGTCTGATGGGCGTCATTCTGACCATGACCATGGTCATCATGACGGGTCTGGCCATCACGCGCGAGCGCGAGCGCGGCACGATGGAAAACCTCCTCGCCAGCCCCGTATTGCCCATCGAGGTGACGACCGGAAAAATCGTGCCTTATGTCGCCATCGGACTGGTGCAGGCGACGATCATCCTGGTGGCGGCGCGCTTTGCGTTCGGCGTCCCGATCGTGGGCAGCGTGTCGCTGCTGTACATCGGCTCGCTGCTGTTCATCGGGGCCACGCTCGCGGTCGGCATCATGCTGTCCTCGCTCGCGCAGAACCAACTGCAGGGTGTGCAGCTCGCCTTCTTCTACTTCCTGCCGAACATACTGCTGTCAGGCTTCATGTTTCCCTTTGCCGGCATGCCGCGCTGGGCGCAGATGGTCGGTGACATTCTGCCGCTCACCTATTTCAACCGCCTCGTGCGCGGCGTGATGCTCAAGGGGAGCGGGTGGGCCGACAGCTGGCCGCAGTTCTGGCCCATGCTCCT
The DNA here is from genome assembly GCA_964563075.1 of uncultured Steroidobacteraceae bacterium. Taxonomy (GTDB): domain Bacteria; phylum Pseudomonadota; class Gammaproteobacteria; order Steroidobacterales; family Steroidobacteraceae; genus 13-2-20CM-66-19. The sequence continues at coordinate 1,098 of CAZLYG010000132.1, forward strand.
GTTCATGATCGTGATGACGGCCGTGGCGGTGCGCTTCTACAAGCGCACGCTCGATTGAGGAGAGCAACGGTGATGAAGTGCTCCCGTCGCGCAGGCATCCTCGCGGGCCTCGCGCAAGTGATGATGGCATCCGGTTGCGCCGTGGGTCCTGCATACCACGCGCCGCCCCCGGTCACTGACACGAGCTACACGCACGAGCCGCAGCCCGGAGGGGTGCCGGCGGCAACGGGGCCCGGAGGTAGTGCCCAGACCTTCGTGACCGCCGCGAGCCTCTCCCAGGGCTGGTGGCACGAGCTGGGCTCACCGGCGCTCGATCGCCTGGTGCAGCAAGCGCTCGACAACAGTCCCACGGTGTCGCAGGCACGCGCGAAGCTGCAGGAGGCTCAACAGGATTATGTGGCGCAGTCTGGAGCAACGCGCTGGCCGCAGGCGGACCTCTCCCTGAATACCACGCGCGAGAAAGTCGACCCCGCCGCGTTCGGCGTCGGCTCCTTCATCGGTAACCGGAGCGTGCCGCCTTTTACGCTCTACAGCGCAAAAGTGAGCGTCTCCTATGCTTTGGACGCGTTCGGCGGCAACCGCCGGGCGCTGGAGGCGTTGGCCTCGCAGGTGGACTACGAGCGCTTCGAGCTGGACGCCGCGCGACTGTCCCTCACCGGCAATGTACTGACGACCGCCATCCATGGGGCCTCGTTGGAGAAGCAGATCTCGCTGACGGAGCGTCTGCTGGCGGATCAAAGCAAACAACTCGAGATCACCAGCCGCCGCTATGAGGCCGGTGGAGTGGCGCGCGCCGACGTGCTCAGCCAACGCTCCCAGGTCGAGCAGACCCGGGCGAGCCTGGCTCCCCTGCGGGCGCAGCTGACACAGGCCGAGCATCAGCTTGCCGTGTATCTTGGCCAGTCACCTGCGCAATTCGCGCTGGACTCGCAGGCGCTGGACCTGGACTCACTGGTGCTGCCGACAGAGATCTCCGTGACGGTTCCCTCATCTCTCGCCCGACAGCGTCCGGACATCCAGGCCTCCGAGGCGTTGCTGCACCAGGCCAGCGCCAATGTCGGCGTAGCTGCCGCCAACCTCTACCCGCAACTGACGCTGTCTGCAGCGGCGGGTCCGGAAGGACTGAAGCTGTCCGACATGACGAACGTGTGGTCCCTGGGGGCCGGTCTCGCTCAACCTCTGTTCCATGGCGGGCAGCTGCGTGCCAAAAAGCGCTCTGCCGAAGCCACTTACGAGGCCGCGCTCGCAAGCTATCAGCAGACGGTTCTGCAGGGGCTGCAGCAGGTCGCGGACACTCTGCAGGCGCTCGAGCAGGATGCGGTGGAGCTCCAGTCGCGCGATCAGGCGCAGCGCGATGCAGAGAGCAGTGAAAAGATCGCGGACGGGCGCTACGCTGCCGGCGGCATCAGTCAGCTGGCCTTGCTCGATGCCCAGCGGCAGGAGATGCAGACAGCGCTCGACCGGGTGAAGGTCCAGGCACAACGGTTCACGGACACCGTCGCCCTGTATGTGGCGCTCGGTGCGCGCTAGCGGCGGTCGGCCCCGCCTGGCGGAACCTGGCTTGCCCTGCCGAGCTCCGTCATCAGTCCCGGGTGTGCGGCTTGAAGCCCCGCGAACAGCTCGCGCGCGCGAGTAATGTCCCCCTCGACACACCGGTGCTCCAGCAAAGCCACCTGGCGCGAGAACGCCATCGCACCTACGTTGGCAGCGCTGGATTTCAGCTTGTGACACACGGCGCGTGCCGGCTGCAGAGCCGAAGCCTCCAGCGCTGAGCTCAGCTGCGCCACCGCGTCCGCGGAGCCCGTCCGGAAAAGGGCTACGAGGCGGGCATAGAGATTCGCGGAACCAGACACGCGCCCCAGCTCGGCGACAATCCTGGCGTCGACCTGACACAAAGCGTCTGTGGCAGACGGCTCACGCGGCATCCGAGGAACCCGGTCCGATCCGGCCCTCATCTCATTACAAAGCGGTGCCTGTGGCTGTGAATCGCCTCACGCCGCCGCAATGGCGCGAGTGCCCTCCATTATGTCGAGTCGCAACTCTCCGCGCGGTGACTCCCCGTAGAGCTGGCCGCTGCCTTGCTCGCATCCCAGCTCCAGGAGCATTTCACGCTGGACGGCACTATCGACGCCTACTGCTATGGGCGTCCAACCCAAGGCTTTGGCCAACGCGGCGCTCGCGCGGCACATCTTCAGCGCACCGGCATCGGCCATGGCTGCCTTGACCCAGTTCCGATTGAGCAGAAGAGCCCGCATCGGCGCGCGGCCCAGCCAATCGAGCGGGAAGTCCATGCCGCGCCCGATCTCATCCACGACGAGTTGCACGCCGCGTTGGGCGAGGGAGTTGAGTTCTGCCGCTGGCCGCCCCACCGCGGCCTTGACGGATACCCGCAGCTCGAGTCGCTCCGCCGGGACGGTGCCCGCGGCGAGAAACCGCTCGATGTCGCGGACGAATCCGGCGTGCCGCAGATGCTGGCGAGGCGGACCGAACGACACCCGAACACACTCATCCGTGTTACGGGTCAGCGCCGGGAAGTCCTCTCGCAGGCTCTTCAGGGCAGCGAATGACAGCGCGCCGGCAAGGCCCGTGACTTCAGCCAGCCGCAGCACTTCAATGGGGTGAATCTCACCGTACACTCTGTGCCGCCAGCGCAGATAACCCACCCATGCGACCAGACGGCCGCTCGCAAGATCGTGCCGCCCGATATAGCGGAGACGCACGTCCCCGTTTGCGATCGCGTCTTTCAGATCGTGGGCAATAGCGAGGGGTGCGCCCTCCGCCGGCTCGGAGGCATCGCTGTAGAAGCACGGCTTTGTGCATCGCTTGCGGCGTGCCTCGGTTGCCGCGGCGCTCGCGTGACGCAACAGGCCCTTTGGCGATGAAGCATCCCGGCCGAGAGTCGCAATGCCGCAATAGGGTGTCAGCTGGAATACCGCATCGCCCACGCTGACCGGGTGGCGCAGGTTGTCGCAGGCCTCGGCCACGCAGCGCTCGATCACTTCGCGATCAGCTGTAGCGAGCACGAGGAGCAGCACGTTATCGGCGAGCTGCCCGAGATACCGCCAGGGGTCACCGCGCTCCGGCTCGCATAGGGGGAGGAGCCTGAACAGCGCGCTGCGCATGATCCGCTCGGAGACAGCGACGGAGATCAGCTGCTCGATGTCGATCACGCCGTCGAGCTGAATGACAGCCACCGTCAGGGGTGTTTTGCGCAGAGCGGCGATTGAGATCAGTTCTCTGCAGCGACGCATGATGCCGTGGCGATCGGGACGCCCGCGAGGGACTCCAGGTGCTTCCAGTGCCGCATCGTTCAACACGGTACGGATCGTGCAGACGACGGTGTCCGTTGCGTGAATACTGACGCGCATCTCATAAGGGCGGCCGTCGTGTTTGAACGCGGAACCGGTCGCCGTGCAGCTGGAAAATGCGTCGCGCGTCAACTGCCTTGCGAGGCTCGCCACGGGCGCGGGCCAGAAGGCTTCCACCGGCTTGCCGGCGCCCTCGGGGGAGGGCCTGAGTGCGTAGAGGCTGCGGCCGCCGTGGGATCCGACAAGCGTCCCGTCCCGGTGCAGCAGGACTACGAGATCGGGCAGCGCCTCGAGGAGGTTAGTCGCAGACATTTGGCAACCACGCCAGTCTCGCGCAACTGACACCGCTTCCCTGGATGCCCGATGAGCGCAGCGTAGAGCCCGCAAAAAATGTGTCCATGACATTCCACTCCTTTGAGAACGCAGCTGGTCGGTGACTCTACTGCGATCGCAGCGCTGCAAGGTGAGCGGGCGCACGGAAAAAATCTGCACGTTGCAGGCAACGGCCGCCGTTGCATTCAGATTGAATGGATCGGCGCGGAAGGGCCGCTACGCGGCTAATTCGCGCAGGTGCGAGTTCGCGCGGGCGAGGTAGTCACCCAGCAGCTCGTTCGATTTGGCAGTGAGGGAGACAAAGTCGCGCCGCGCGTCGCTGGCATCGGGAATACGGATGACGTAACCGCGCGCGACGAGCTTGTTCACACGCCGCAACGAGGTGGTTGCGGAGGCGGCGGTGCTGGAGAGAGTAAGTGCGGAAACCGAGAGGCGCTGATGCAGACGTTCGGCGCGCAGCAGCTCCAGCAGCAGATCCCAATCGACCTCATCGAGCTGATGGTCGGCATACCGGCTGCGCAGATGCCGCAGATGATCGATCGTGTCCAGCACCGAAAGGAGCCGGGATCCGTCCGCATCCTGGGTTTTCGCCGGGCTGCCGTTGCCCAGGCGTGGCCGAGCCGGCTCGCTCTGCGCGGCGGCGAAGTCTGCGTGATAGGCGAGGCTGCGCAATCGGCCGGCGAGCTCCTCGGCCTGTTGTACCAGCTGCCGGATTTCCGGCGGACGCGTTGCATCAGGTGTGCGGTCCGCGCGCGCGCGAGTCAATGCACGAGCGATGGCCTCGATCAACTCGGGAGGACGGATCGGCTTGAGCAGGAAGTCCTGCGCTCCCAGCCGCAGTGCATCAATCGCAGCCTCGAGCGAGGGGTGTCCCGTCAACAGCAGTACTCGCGGCGCCGGCCGGTCGAGCTGCAGCCCGTGCAGCCGGTCGATGAACTGCAGACCGCTGAGTCCCGGCATGCACACGTCGCTCAACACCAGGCCGATCTCCGGGCTGGAGGCGACGTGCGACAGGGCCGCTTCAGGATTGGTTTCAGTCCGGCAGGGATAGCCCGCGCCGGAGAGAATGCCCTCGAGGAAGACGAGCATTGCAGGGTCGTCATCGAGGAGCAGGACTTCGTCAGTGGTGTCCATGGGCTGACACTTTTCCGTTCGCGAGCGATCCTATCCGAGGTACCCCTCTGCGCGGTGTGACGCAGTCTTTATGTGAGGTACTTCACGCGCGGGCGTTGCGACTTAATGCGGGGTCCGGCGGTGCTAGAATGGATGCTGTGGTGGACGAGACCCCGAGTGCCAGGATCCTGATCGTTGATGACGAGGCGGCGCTGGCCACGGCGCTGGCTCGCACCCTGCAGAACGAAGGATATTCCACCACCTCCGTGACCAATGCCACGCAGGCGGTGCCTTTGCTGCAGACGGCCCTCGCAGGCGTCAGCCCCTTTGACGTGCTGATCACTGACCTGATGATGCCGGAGTTGAACGGCATTGCCTTGCTGCGGGCGGCCCTGCAGCTCGATGAGCATCTGGCAGTGGTCGTGATGACGGGCCACGGAACCATCGACTCGGCCGTGGCGGCGATGAAGAATGGCGCGCTCGACTTCATCGAGAAACCCTTCAACCTCACTGCCATCAGGCCGGTGCTGTCGCGAGCGTTCGCGGTGAGACGTCTGCGGCGCGAGAACGCTGCGCTGGTTGCGCGGGTTGCCGAGCGCACGCAGGAGCTCGAAGCGGCCAATTCGGAATTGAGTAGCGTGAATCGGGAGCTCGAGGCTTTTGCGCATACCGTCGCCCACGACCTGCGGACTCCCTTGCACGCCATGATGGGGTTCGCGGAGCTCCTGGGCAGCGAGAAGCCGGGGCCACTGAACGACGTGCAGAAGGAGTATCTGCTGGATATCCAGGATAGCGGTGAGCGTCTGATGCGTCTGACCAAGCACCTCCTGGATATTGCGCTGTTGGGCAGCGAGCGCCTGGAGCGGGAGTCCGTGAACGTCGCCGAAATGGTGACGGAGGTGCTGACGGAGCTGCGCCGTTCGAGTCCGGATCGTGAGCTCACGGTGTGCATCGGGCCGCTGCCGGAGGCTTCGGCAGATCGCACTCTGCTGAGAGAAGTATTTGTGAACCTGCTGTCGAACGCCATCAAGTTCACTGGCAAGACGCGAGATCCGCGGATCGAGATCGATGGCTGGCAAGAGGCCGGTCACGCGGTGTATCGGATACGCGATAACGGCGCGGGATTCGACCCCAGAGAAGCTCGCGGCCTGTTCGTGCCATTCCGCAGATTGCACCCTGGCGAGCAGTTCGAGGGGACCGGCGTTGGACTGTCCCTGGTGCGCCGGATCGTGGAGCGTCACGGCGGAAAGGTCACGGCCGAGGGCGCGGTGGGTCGGGGAGCCTCCTTCCAGATCTCGCTTCCCGCTTAGCGCGTCGCGTGGGCGCCGTTACCGCTGCGCTCGAGGTTCATGAGCATGCGGACGAGATGGGCTACTGAGCGCGCGCCCATTTTTTCCATCACGCGCGACCGGTGCAGCTCGACGGTGCGTTGGCTGAGGCCCATCTGCTGGGCCATGATCTTGTTGGGACGGCCGCTGGCGACCAGATCCAGCACTTCGCGCTCACGCGGAGTGAGCGACACGATCCGCTCGCGGATCACATCCAGCTGCGTGAGCGTATGGCGATTGTCCCGGTCGTGCTCCAAGGCACGCTTTACGCTCTCGACGAGATCGCCGTTCTTGAAGGGCTTTTCCAGGTAATTGAACGCTCCGCGCCGCATCGCTTCGACAGCGCTCGGCACGTTGCCGTGGCCTGTGGTGAAGATGACCGGGATGATCGCGCCGCGGCGATTGAGCTCTTCCTGCAACTCGAGGCCCGTCATGCCCGGCATGAATATGTCAAGGACCAGGCAGCCCGGCTGCAGCGGATCGTAATTGGCGAGGAATTCCTGCGCAGAGCCGAAAGCGTGACATGCCACGCCCATCGATTTGGTGAGCGCGCGCACCAGATGTCGCGAGGCGTCATCATCCTCGACAACGTAGACGACGGGTTCCGTTTCAGTCATCGCTTTGAGAGGCCAGCGGCCGCCAATCCCTCCGTGGCGCATCATAGTCTGTCGCGCCGCGCCCTGCAGCTACCCGTAACCTGCGCCGCGTCACACGATCTTTCGGTTTTCCACACTGTGCGCGCTCGCGGCGATTTCCGATAGTGCGCTCCATGAGCCGCCCGAAACAATGCCGAACCCTGGCGCTGCTGCGGTCCGCTGGAGCCAGCGGCCGCTGCTGGAGTGTATCCGGACGAGCGCGGCGTGCTCATGCGCACACGTGCCTTCGGTGTCCTTCGAAGGCCGTCGATCGGGACAACAGGAGGGCTTCATGAACAGGCGAACCTCAGGCGCATCGCTGCTCTATGCCGAAACGAGTCCGGCCCGTTGGTTTCGCACTGCCGCAATGATCGTCGATGCCTGGGGTTCGAGTCTGTGTGCGCTCCAGTGGCATGCCAGCCGTGCCGCGCACGACCGGTCAGCCAAGGCGCAGCCTGTGATCGGCGCGCCCCTGCTGGGCCCACCGGTGGCGGGCGCAATGGGCGCAGTTGGCGCAATGGGCGCGATGGGCCAGCGGGTCATGGGCCTGATGGGCCAGCGTGCTCCTGCGCGCGTGCGCCGCGATCGAGAATAGAACGTATCTGAAACACCGGGGAGGCCGCGAGACAGTGCCCGAGATGGGCCAGCGCAAATGGGCCAGCCCAAATGGGCCAGCCCATCGGAGCGATGGCATCGGAAGCGCTCGCATCGGAAGCGCAGGCCTCAAACGGGGGGAAGGGGTTGAGGCGGCCTCGATAGAGGCCGCCTCGCTCGTTGAACATCACTGAGCGCCGCAGCACGCGTGCTCGTTCTAGCGGCCGCGTCAGCCGGCCAACCCCGGGAGCAATCGGCGGGAATTGCGGAGCGTCGCCCACCGGAGCGTCGCCCACCGTAACCAAAACGCGCTCTGTGAAATTTCCGTGAACTTTTCCACGGGCGCAGAACTCCGCTTCACCCCCTGCCTCCAACGGCTGTACGTCCGCTCTGGAGGTGACGCACATGAATCGCTCGACGGATGTGTTAGGAATGGCGGCCGCCTGCGTGCTGTCGCTCTCTGCCGTACTCGCCGGTTGCGCGCAGCACGATCAAACAACTGTTGCAAGCTCACCCGCTGTGCTCGCCGGTCGGAGCGCGATCGTCGATGGAACGCGTGGTGCATCCGACGAGGCGAGTTCGGTGGACGGCGACGGGAGTGCGGCGGACCGCGACGCGAGCGCGGCGGATCGCGACGCGAGCGCGGTGGGCGGTGAGGCGAGTGCTGGACCCGGCGACCTGCCAGTCGTCGTCATCACGGGCCATCGAGAGGGCTGGCGGTCCCTCATACTGTCAGAGCGGAATCCGGGCCCGCGTCGGGATTGATGCCGACATCGCGGCGTTCTGCCGTATCATTCATCTAACGTGTATGCATGGCGCCCCGCGGCGCAGTACTGTGGGGCGTCGTCAAAGACTTACTCGGCGCTCGCGCGCCTCGCCCTCCGGGCCGCCTGTATCGCGCGCACTGCGGGCGCTGTCTTGCCGCCGCTGGCGTGACCGACTAGGCTACCGCGGGCTCGAAGCGCGCGGCAGCTAGGCCCAAGCTGCACGAGCCTCCTCGCTCGGCGATCTCGCGCGACTGCTGACCTCACCGAAGACCACAGATGAACGCTCCTGCTTTGCCAAATCGGCTTCTGCCGTTCTCATTTCACTTCTATCGCCAGTTCGCCTGGGGTTGCCTGGGTCTGGTCGTATTCCCGGTCCTGGGACGCGCCGTGTTCGCGTCCGTCGCCTACGCTACGAAACGACTGACGGACACTGTGCTGGGGCTGCACGATGCCAAGGATGCCCATGCTCTAGCGGGGCCGTTTGCGCTGTTCGTCGGTTTGATCCTGGCGCGCTTCGCGGTGGATGCTGCGGCCTGGTTCTGCTCCTACGAGACACGCTCCCCGATGCTCGTACGCATCAAGGAAGAGGTGTTTGCGTATGCGCAACGCCTGTCGAGCGCGTATTTCGAAAGCACCCTGTCGGGCAAGATCGCCCACCGCGCCGTGATGCTCCCCGATCAGGTTCTGATGCTGTTCGACATGATGGTGTTCGACTTCATTCCGAGCACCTTCTTCTTTCTGTTCGTCGCCGGATTCTTCTATGTGGCCAGTCCGGCCTTCTGTGCGGCAGCGGTGATCAGCATCTCGATCTACTTTACCGTGAGCCTGTTCGTAGGGCGTGAATGCACCCGGCGCGCGGCCATGACGAATGAAGCGCGTGCCGCGGTGACCGGCCGGGTCGTGGATGTCATCACGAACATCCGCAATGTGTTCTTCTTCGCCAATCAGAAGCTCGAGGATCGCGAGCTCGAGCGTTATACGGGTGAGGAGTGCGACCGGCGGCGCGCGTCGTACCGCTCCGTTGTGCGCCTGCGTTGTGTGCAGTACTTAATGGACGTCGGCATGTGGGTCGTGTTCGTCGGTGGCGCGCTGTACGCGTGGGTACATCGCATGATCGGTGCGGGCGATTTCGTGATGATCACCACACTGACGAGCTCGCTGTTGCAGACTGCGTACAACGTCGGCCAGCGAATCCCGGAGTTCTACGATCAGCTCGGGTCGGGCCGGGAAAGTCTTGCGACCCTGATCGTACCGTCGACTGTTACGGACGAGCCCAACGCGCCCGCGCTGCACGTCACGCAAGGGGCGATACATTTCGAGCGAGTTGCTTTCGCCTATGACGCGACGGGGCAGGGCTCCCGCCATGTGGTCAAGGACTTCGAGCTCACCATTCCGCCCGGACAGCGCGTCGGCCTGGTCGGTCCCAGCGGCGCGGGCAAGACGACCCTGATGGGCCTGTTGATGCGCATGCACGACGTCGCTGAAGGTTCGATCCGTATCGACGGACAGGACATCCGCAAAGTCACGCAGGAGAGTCTGCGGCAATCCCTGGCGCTCATTCCGCAGGATACGAGCCTGTTCCATCGCACCCTGCTGGAGAACATCCGTTACGGCCGCCCCGGTGCAACGGATGAGGAGGTGATCCAGGCGGCCAGGCGTGCGCACGCAGATGAGTTCATCGTGCAGCTCGAGCATGGCTACAAGACTCTTGTCGGGGAGCGCGGAATGAAGCTCTCCGGAGGACAGCGCCAGAGAATCGCCATCGCGCGCGCGATTCTACGCAACGCGCCGATTCTGCTGCTGGATGAGGCGACCAGCGCGCTCGACAGTCACAGCGAGCAGATCATCCAGGAGGCGATGAGAGAAGCGATGGCGGGCAAGACGGTCATTGCGATCGCGCATCGACTGAGCACGGTCATGGATATGGATCGGCTGATCGTGCTCGAGCGGGGCATCATAGTGGCCGACGGCTCGCACGAGGAGCTCCTGTGCCGCGGCGGCTTGTACGCCGAGCTGTGGCGCAAGCAGTCAGGCGGGTTCAATCCAGTACGGCGGCCAAGCCCGCCGGTGGAAGAAGCGCCGGAAGTGCCGGACCTCCGCGAACCGCGGCGCGTCAGCCTTTAAGGGTCGGCGAGGCCTGCGGGATCGTCGAGGTGCGGCCGGCGGGGCGCGGCCGGCGAGGGTGCGGCCGGCGAGGGCGCGGCCGGCGGGGCTCGGTCGGCGAGGGTGCGGCCCGCCGGGGGCGCGG
>CAZLYG010000133.1:0-11393 GCA_964563075.1 uncultured Steroidobacteraceae bacterium
TTGCTGGAAGTCCTCCAGCAATCCCAGGCGATGCTCCACCTCATCAGCCGCTTGCGCTATGGCGCTCGCGTTGTTGGCGGACAAGGGAGCCGCGAATTCCGCGGCACTCTGTGAAAACACCGGGGGACCGGTGACCGGGTTCTGGTAGTGGAAGGGAGGTACGGAGATACCGTCGAGCGACTCCCGCGTGGCGGCTTCCGGGCGATCGGGCCTCAGTGCGGGCTCGAAGGTGCCATAGGTGCGCTCGACTTTGCCCCAGCCATCCTCGTAGGGCGTGTACATTGTCGGGAAGTAGTGCACCTTGCGGATCTTCCACACGCCGTGGTCCTTGACGTACTCGTTCTCCGCGACTCCGACGCCCCACTCGGCGAAATGGCCCAACTGAGCTGCCTGACTGAATACCCGCCAGCGGCCGCGAGCGCTTTTGCCATCAGGCGCGACGTGCACGATCGGTTGCACCTGCATCTGGTCGAACAGCCTGCCGGCCTGAGGAAACTCCGGCCCGATGGCGCGCAGGTAGCTGAGGACGCGCTTCTTGCCCACGAAAGTGCCGCGACCGTCGACCTCGTATTCGGCATCGTCGGCGAACAGATCCGCGGCCTGGGACCACATCGCCTTGTCGACGTAGTAGCCGTAGATGCGCTGCAGGTTCTCGATATCGTCCTGATCGCGCAGCAGCTGTACCTCCTGCTTGAGTACAGCGACACGCTGTGCGAGATCCTGGAGCGAGGGTTCGCGGTCGGCTCGGGGCGCGCTGCTCGACGGGGGGCCTTGCGGCGACTGGGGCTGGTCAAACGTGAAGGGCGGGAGATAACCGCCGGGCCACGTCTGGTACTGGTCGGTGGGCGGCCTGTCCGGGGGCAGTTGATCGGAGACGTACTTGCCGCCGTTGATATCGATGTTCTTCGCCCAGCCGCCGTGGTAGGGCACCACCAGCGTCTGATACCAATGCAGCGACTTGATCTTCCAGACACCCTGATCCTTGACGTACTCGTTGACGTAAGGACCCTCGCCCCAGGTGGCGCGGTTACCCAGTTGGCCGGCGAGAACGACATCGCGCCAGGTAGCTCTCGCTGTGAGTCCATCGGGTGCGACAGCGACGTAGGGCATGAGCTGCATGTTCTCGTACAGCTGTCCTGGTGCCAGTCCTGTGCGACCGCCGCCGAGTGCGTGGAAGTATTCGCGCACGCGTCTCTGGCCGACGTACACCCCGTCGAGACCGATTTCGAGCGTGGCGTCGGCCGCAAACAGATTGGCCGCCTGGTCCCACAGCCCGCGATCCAGGTAATAGCCGTAGGCGCGCTGCAGTCGCTTGATGGCATTGGCATCTTCGAGAAGGGACTTGCGAGCTTCCAGCGCGGTGATCCGCGCCTCCAGCTCCCGGGTAGCCGGAGTACTCGGTGTGCTCATGGAGTGTGTGCAGGCCGTGACCAATATCGAGAGCGCGGCCGCCAAGGCGCCCGTGCGTGCCATCGCCGTGATCAATGACCGGCCCCCTTTTTCGCTTCAGGCAAATCACGGTAGCAGACATGCACCGCCAGTCGGAAGCGCTATTTCGGACACGCGCGCCGGAGCGCAGGGAACGACCGCTTGATGGTAGTAGGATCGCCGGAAAAAGGGGGGGCGTCGATGAGAATCGCAATGACCGTAGCGACTGTAGCCTGGGGGTTGAGTGCGGTGGTGTGCGCGGCCAGCCCTGACCCAACGACCGCAATGCTGGCGGCAGGGCGCTGCGACCGGGCCTGCCTGGTCGATCTGGCGGGCCAGACCATGGCCGCGCTGGCGGCGCACGATGCGAGCCGCCTGCCGCTGCGCCACGACGTTCGCTATACCGAGAATGGCCAGACGTTGCGTCTGAATGACGGTCTGTGGGAGACAGCCGACGGACTGTCCAACTACACGCTCTATCTGGCCGATCCGCAGTCGGGTGCTGCGGCCTTCATGGGCACGATCCGCGAGAGCGGCCGGGAAGCGATGCTGGCGCTGCGCCTGAAGGTCGTCGGCAGGAAGATCTCGGAGATCGAGTCAGTGATCGCGCGCACGTCCGGCACGCCGAGTCCCTTCGGGGTCAACTACGCCGATGTGCGGCCCGAGGCGATCTTCAGCGAGACGCTCACTCCCGCGCAGCGCAGGCCGCGTGAGCAGCTGATCGCGACCGCCAATTCCTACTTCGAAGGGCTCGAGCAGGCCACCGGCAAGGTCACTCCGTTCGAGCCGACGTGCAAGCGCCGCGAGAACGGCTCGACGACGGCCAACAACCCCGATGCCAAGAACGCGATCGCCAAACTCAGCTGCGGTGCGCAGTTCGATACGGGCTTCTCGCCGTTCATCACCGAAGTGCGCGGCCGTCGCTATCCGCTGGTCGATGAGGAGCGCGGACTGGTGCTTGCATTCCTCTCGTTCGACCACTCGGGACGGATCAAGACGGTGCGGCGCACGGATGGGACGATTGCCAAGGTGCCTCCTCCCTTCGACACGCCCTACACCTTCCTGATCGCGGAGCTCTTCAAGATTCGCGACGGGCGTATCGCGCAGGTGGAGGCAGTGCTGTTGCCAACGCCCTACACGATGCCCTCCGGATGGTAGGGTCAGATGATCCGGTAATAGCGGAACAGGGAGTGATCAGGATCGCCGTCGGGCGAGGTCTGGGGACGTCGCTGTCCGATGCCGACCAGAACCGAACGGTTGAGCCAGTCGTGCGGGCCCTCGGGTGCCCTGAAGTAGGGAGTGCAGCGAAAGTAGGGCGGGATGGCCGGGGACTCCTGCGGCGATTGCCCCACCTTGCGTAGTGGCCCGTGCACGTAACCCAGATTGCGGATGTAGATGCGGGTGCCATCGTCCGCTTCGATCATGTAGTGCGCATTGAGCTCGACGACGCCGTCGGGGCGCACTACCGGCCAGTCCGCGCCGCTGAAGTCCACCAGATGGCCGTTGAGCAAGGGGCCCCTGACCGTGCAGCCGCTTCCCACGGACGTGTAGCCGTGGCGAGCGCCGCCTGAAATCGGGCCGAACACCCAACGCTTGTCGAAATTGATACGGATGTCGAACGCGTGCTCGAAGCGCAATGCGAGCGCGGCCTCGAGCTCCGGATCGGCTGCAGGAGACGCGCCGCTCACGACTGGTGAATCGTTTTCGTCACCAGGCAGGCCTCGATGCCCTCGGGGCCGTCCTCCGCGCCATGGCCGCTTTCCTTCACACCGCCAAACGGGGCATCCGCCGCTGCCATCACCACCTGGTTGATGCCGACCATGCCCGACTCGATGGCATCGCCGATCAGCAGTGCACGCTTGGCGGACTCAGTGAATGCATAGGCGGCGAGCCCGTAGGGCAGGCGGTTCGCCTGCTCGACGACCTCGTCGAAAGTGCTGAAGGGAGCAAACACGGCCACGGGACCGAAGGGCTCCTCGTTCATGATGCGGGCTTTCACCGGCACATCCGACAGCACGGTGGGTTGATAGAAGAAGCCCTCCTTGCCGCGGCGCTCGCCGCCGATGTGGAGCTTCGCGCCACTATCCACGGCGTCGCCGATGAATTTCTCCATCGCCGCCGGGCGACGCGGGTTGGCCATCGGTCCCATCTGGATGCCCTGGGCGAGTCCATCACCGACGGTGACCTTCGAAGCGCGCTCCGTGAACGCCTTGACGAACCGCTCGTAGATCCCGTCCTGTACATAGAACCGCGTCGGGGACACGCACACCTGTCCCGCATTGCGGAATTTGGCGGTCGCCAGCATGTCCACCGAGCGCGAGAGGTCGGCATCGTCGAACACGATGACCGGGGAGTGGCCGCCCAGCTCCATGGTCGTGCGCTTGACGGTGGCGGCGGCCAGCGTGAGCAGATGCTTGCCGACGGCCGTGGAGCCAGTGAAGGAGAGCTTGCGGATGATCGGTGAAGCCAGCAGGTGGCGCGACACCTCATCAGGTACGCCGAACACCAGCTGCGCGACACCGGGCGGCAGGCCCGCATCGAGCAGGGCTCGCAGGATCTCGATTGCCGAGCCGGGAGCTTCCTCGGCCGGCTTCAGAATGACCGAGCACCCCGCCGCGATGGGTGCGCCGAACTTGCGGCCCGGATTGCCGATGGGGAAGTTCCAGGGTGCGAAGGCCGCCACGGGTCCGACCGGCTCCTTCACCACAACCGTGCGGGTACCTGTGGGCCGCACCAGGACGCGGCCGTACAGACGCCGGCACTCCTCGCCATAGAACTCGAACAGATTCGCCGTGGCCAGGGCTTCGATCCGGGTCTCGGCGAGGGTCTTGCCTTCCTCGAGAGTGCCGACCCGCGCAATGCGCTCCACCCGCTCGCGAATCAGATTGGCCGCGCCTTTGAGCACGCGTCCCCGCTCATCAGCGGTGGCTCGTTTCCACACTCGATAGCCGCGATCCGCAGCTTCCAGCGCTCGATCCAGATCCGCGGCATCCGCCAGTGGCAGCTCGCCCAGGACGGCGCCGGTGGCCGGATTGATGACGGCATGCGTGCGCCGCTTGCCGATCCCGATCCATTCACCATCGATGTAGAGCTTCAGTTCCGGGTAGGCGATATCCAGTTTCGGGGCTGCATTCATGGGCGCGCTTCCGTGAGGGTGTCCGACTAGTCTACCAGTGCCGTCAATCGTTCCCGAATCGGCACAACAGCCGCGCCTGCGGCGACGGAACTTGCAGGGCCGGGAGCATCCACTGCAAGCTGCGAGCCTCCATCTCCGGGAGGCGAGATCGTGGAAATTACGGGCGGGTGTCTGTGCGGAGCGGTGCGATATCGGTTCACGGCCGCGCCCATCGTCACCAGGGTCTGCTGGTGCCGCGTCTGCCAGTATCTGGGGGCGGGCAGCGCGACCGTCAACGCCTGCTTCCCCACCAATGCCATGCACGTCGAGGGAACCACGCAGGACTATCGAAGCGTCGCGGACAGCGGCAACGTCATGCATCGGCGTTTCTGTCCCCAGTGTGGGACGCCCCTGTTCAGCGAAGCGGAGGCACGCCCGCACCTGGTATTCGTACGCGTCGGGAGCCTCGATGACCCGGAGATCGCGCGGCCCGGGGCGACCATCTGGACCGCTTCCGCTCCGAGCTGGGCGTGCATCGACAACACCATCCCGATGACCGAGCGTCAGGCTCCCCCGGCGGCATAGCGGTGCTTTCCGACGAGCAGCTGCAGGACTGGCGCGAGCGCGCGCTGCGCGTCGAAGCTGAAGTGGGCGCGGCCGTCATTGGACAGCAGCCCCTCATCAGGCTGCTCACTGTTGCCGTGTTTGCTCGCGGCCACGTGCTGCTCGAAGGCGACGTGGGTGTTGGAAAGACGACTCTCCTGCGTGCTTTCGCCCGGGCGGTGGGAGGGGACTTCGAGCGCGTCGAAGGCACGATCGACCTGATGCCCGGGGACCTGGTGTATCACACCTATGTCGATGCGGAGGGCAAGCCGCGCATCGAGCCGGGGCCTTTGCTCAGGCACGGCGAGCGCCTCACGACGTTTTTCTTCAACGAGATCAATCGCGCGCGACCCCAGGTGCAGTCGCTGCTGCTGCGCGCGATGGCCGAGCGGTCAGTCACGGCGTTCAACCGGGAGTATCGTTTTCCGGTCATGCTGGTGTTCGCTGACCGCAACCGGGTCGAGCGGGAGGAGACGTTCGAGCTGGCCTCGGCCGCTCGTGACCGGTTCATGTTCGAGTTGCGGATGCCGACGCCTACCGATGTCGCGATACGGCGCTCGTTGGTGTTCGACCCGGCGTTCCATGATGTCGATGAGCTGTTGCAACGTGTCGCCGCCGAAGTCCTGCCCTGGAAGGAGATGAATGTCATTGGCGCCGCCATTCAGCGCAGTGTGCGAGCCACGGAGGCGCTCGAGCGATACGTTCTGGACCTCTGGGAAGCGACGCGCGCGCCCAAGAGCATCGGAGTTCAGCTCGACGGGGTGGACATGGACAATCTGATTCTCGCAGGAGCCAGTCCCCGCGGGCTCATGGCGCTCACCCGCGCGGCGCGAGTGGTCGCATGGCTGGCTGGGCGCACGCACCTGGTTCCGGACGATGTGCGGGCAATCGTCCCGTTCGTGCTGGGTCACCGTATCTTCTTCACGCCCGTGTATGAGCTGCGCCGTGCTCAGATCGCCGATGCCCTCATCGAGCAGATCCTGGACCGGGTGCCGACGCCGCGCTGATGATGCGCGCCCCGCAGGAGTTCCACTACCGGCTGCCGAATCGTGTTCGGGGCCACCGCCCGGGCTCGCATCCGGGGCTGACGATCGGAGCCGGGCAGGAGTTCGTCTCGCACGTGAGCCTGTACGAGCGAGCCGATCCGCGTCGCCTGGACCTGCGGGCGAGCTTGCGGTCGCTGCGCGAAGGGTGGTTGGTGCGCGTCAACCGCCAGCGTGCTGGCGTGACCGTGCATGCGCTGGTCGATGTCTCTGCGTCCATGCGCTTCGGCGCCGGATCCAAGGGTCGGATGTTGGGGGAGTTCCTCGAATCGCTGGGGCTGAGCGCCTTCCGGGCCGGCGACCTGCTCGGCATGCTGGCATTCGACTCGCGCGAGCGGCCGGAGCTCTTCGTGCCGCCGCGTCTGGGACGCGGCATCGGCAATCTGCTGCGCCAGCGGCTGGAGGAGTTCTGGGCCGGCGACGCGGCCGAAGGTGGTCGAACGGCTGGGCGCAGCGGCGCATTTTTCGGCGTGGCCGGGGGGAGCGGCGCCCCATCCCGCGCGCCCGTCCGCGGACATGCGAGCGCCGCCGCGCACGGGCTGGAGCTGGCCGCGGCGCGCCTCGCGGGCCGCGATGGGCTCGCATTCATCGTCTCCGACTTCCATTGGCCCCTCGATAGATTGACCGCAGCCCTCGACCTGCTCACGCACGCTTGTGTCGTTCCGCTCATCCTGTGGGACCGGGCAGAGATAGAGCCGCCAGCCGTCAATGGCTTTGCATTGCTGCGCGATTCGGAGTCCGGTGCCGCGCGCACGCTGTGGTTGCGGCCGAGGTTGCGAGCTCGCTGGCACGAAATGGTGGCACAGCGCCGCGAGCAGCTCGATGGGATATTCGCGGCCCGTTTCATTCGACCGTTGTATCTGGAGGGCACCTTCGACGCCGAGGCACTGTCGAAGTACTTTCTGGAGGACTTCGATTGAGCGCAGTTCCTGCTGTCGTTGCGCAGCCACGACCCTTCGGGTATGTGGTCGGCGACCTGTTCGAGCAACGTGTACTGCTGCAGGCCGATCAGCACAGCGTTGAGCTGACCGCGCTTCCGCATCCCGGGCGCGTGAGTGTCTGGTTGGAGAGGCGTCAATCGCACATCAGCTCGGACGCACAGGGCCGACGTTGGTTGATCGTCGAGTATCAGATCATCAACGCGCCGCAGAATCTGACGACGGTCAATATTCCGGCCTGGAGCCTCGATACGCGCTCCGGACAGATGCTTGCCGTTCCCCAGTGGCCGCTGAGTGTAGGGCCGCTGACGGCACGCACGGTGATCGCGCAAGGAGGCCTGCAGGAGCTGCGGGCCGATCGGCCAGCGCCGGTCGTACCTACAGGCCCGATCGTCCGGCAGATCGACATCTGGTCGGGGGCCTTCGTTCTCGTGTTGCTGTTGTGGCTCGGATGGCTGGCCTGGCGTAATTGGCGCGACACCCGCAACCAACCCTTTGCGCGCGCGGCACGCGAGATGCGTGGTGTGGCGGATGATGCTCCGCAGGCCTGGCAGGCGCTGCACCGAGCGTTCGATCGAACCGCCGGCCGCGTCGTGCAGAGCTCTACCCTGGCGA
The DNA here is from genome assembly GCA_964563075.1 of uncultured Steroidobacteraceae bacterium. Taxonomy (GTDB): domain Bacteria; phylum Pseudomonadota; class Gammaproteobacteria; order Steroidobacterales; family Steroidobacteraceae; genus 13-2-20CM-66-19. The sequence goes on from CAZLYG010000133.1 coordinate 7,743, forward strand.
GTCTGTTCGAGCGCGCCCGGTACCTGGAGCCGCTGCGGCCGCGGATCGAAGCGTTCTTCGCTCAGTCGGCGGCATATTTCTTCGACGGCACCACTCCCCGAGCCCCGCAGCGCCTGCACGATCTGTGCAGTGAGCTGCGGCGCTTCGAAAGGCGGTACCAGCGGTGAGCGGACTGGATTTCGCACATCCCTGGGCACTGGTGCTGATACCTCTGGCGGCCCTGCCGCTCTGGCGCTGCCGCACGGGATTGCTGACATTCTCCTCCATTGCGTTCCTGCCACCGGACCGCCTCGGTCGCGTGGCGGCTGCCCTGTGGCGTGGACTGGCGCTCATCGCCATGCTCGCAATCGTTCTCGCGCTGGCGGGCCCAGGCATTCCTCAGACGGAGGTGACCCGCACCGGACATGGCGCCGAGATTCTCGTGCTGATCGATCGGAGCCGCAGCATGGATATGCGCATGTTGCCGGCCAACTGGCGGCAGCTCGATCCCATCGTGCGCACGCAGCAGGCCTGGCACTACGGCCCCGTCAAGAGCAAGACCGCACGCGATCTGCTCGCCAGGTTCGTGTCGGAGCGGCCCAATGATCGCTTTTCGCTGATGTTCTTCAGCGCCGGTCCGCTGCCTGTGGTGCCCTTCACTCAGCACGATGAGGTGGTCCAGGCCGGAATCACCGCCGGAGGTGTGGGCAGAGGACTGTCGGATACGGACGTGGGGCGGGCGCTCCTGGCAGCGATCAGGGAGTTCGAAGCTCGCACCTATTCCGGAAGCCGCATCATTCTGCTGGTCTCGGACGGCGGCGCGCAGTTGGATCCACCGACTCGCGCGCGCATTCGTTCAGGCCTGCTGCGCAATCGCATCTCGCTCTACTGGCTGTACCTGCGCACCGTCAACAGCCCGAATCTGTTGACGCAGGACCCGGATGCGGAGGCGATCCCGGAGATTGCGTTGCATCATTTCTTCCGCAGCCTGCCCACGCCCTACCGGGCCTACCAGGCCGACGAGAAGGGCGATCTGGAGCGAGCCGTCGCCGATGTCGGCAAGCAGCAGAACTTTCCGTTGGATTTCATCGAGCAGATCCCGCGCCGCGACTTCGGCTGGGCCTGCAGCATTTTGGCCGCCGTGGCCTGCGGCCTTCTGCTGGTGCACCGCGCGTTCCAGCTACGGAGCTGGTCGTGAGGCGCCGATCGGTGCACGCGGCGTTCGGGACAATCGCAGCGCTCTGCGCTGCCGTGGCGGGCGTTCAGGTCGCGCGCCTCCAGAGCGTCCGCCACGTCAACTCAGCCATCCGCAGCGCATCCATTGCCAACCTGGACCGCTCGGTCCCGGAGGCGCAGGTGGCTCGCGCGATCGCACTCAGCACAGCGGGCGACTATGAAGGCGCACTGATCGCGTACAAAGCGGTCATTCAGGGCAAGCGAGCCGACCTGCGCAGGCTCGCGCTCTACAACCTGGGCAACCTGCATATGCGTGCGGCCCTGAAGGATCCGCAGGCCACCACGGACCAGGTTCTGCCGCTCATCGAGCTGGCCAAGCAGAGCTACCGCGACCTGTTGCGGGAAACGCCGGAGGACTGGGACGCGCGCTACAACCTCGAGCGGGCGTTATACATGGCACCGGAGGCCGATGAGGACCTTGCGGAGGACGGACCGCCGGCGCCCAAGGAGCATTCCGTCTCGACCAACCGGGCGAAGTTGGATCTGCCATGACAGCACGACGACTGGCAGTGGCAGTATGCGTGCGATCGTTTACAGCCCGCGGGATCGGGCCATGAACCTCTGGCGCCTGTTGCGCAGCCCGTTCGAGCCCGGCTCACGTGCCATCACAGCCGCGCTGGTTCTTCTGCTGCTCGGTCTGTTTCTGCCGCAGGTGAATCTGCCTCGCAAGTCCTACAGTTATATCGTCGTCTTCGACATCACGCAGAGCATGAATGTCGAGGACTACGATCTTGACGGGATGCCCGTCAGCCGCCTCGTGTTTGCGAAGGAGGCCGTGCGTCGCTCCCTTCGCAAGCTGCCGTGCGGCTCGCGGATCGGGTGGGGTGCATTTGCGGAGTACCGGACGATCCTGTTGCTGGCTCCCGTGGAGGTCTGTGCCAACTACAACGACCTGCTGGCCTCCCTGGATCGCATCGATGGCCGGATGCGATGGGCCAACGCGAGCGAGATCCGCAAGGGAGTCTACTGGGCGATGCGAGCGGCGAAGGAGGCGGGTGGCCACCCTGGCCTGAGTCACGCCGACGCCGGTGTCCGGGAACGGCCTGAGCCCGGCGTCGCCCAACCCGCAATGGGCCAGCCCGCAATGGGCCAGCCCGCAATGGGCCAGCCCGCAATGGGCCAGCCCGACGTCCTGTTCCTGACTGACGGTCAGGAAGCGCCTCCGGAAGTCGGTCCAGGGCTGCCGCTGTTCGATGATCTCAAGCGCGGCGAGGTGCACGGATGGCTCGTTGGCGTGGGCGGGTACACGCCGCGACGCATTCCGCGGACGGATGATGACGGGAGGAGAATCGGCTACTGGCGTGCGGATGAGGTGATCCAGCTGGACGATCTTGTGGGTGAGAACAACAGCGGGGCGGGTAGCGGTGCCCCTGACAGCCCGGGGACATCCTCAGGCGCCGCCTCCAGGTCCCTCGGCAGCCACGAGGAGCTGTCGGAAGTGCGCGAGCCGCATCTGCGCACCCTGGCGCGGGAAGTCGGGTTCGAATACATCCATCTGACGAGTCTCGAGTCCATCGACGCTGCGATGCAGGATTCCCGCTTCGCGCGCCGCCGCCCAGCCCCTACCGATCTCGGCTGGATACCCACGCTAGCCGCTCTGCTCGTGCTTGCCATCCGCTTTCGGCCGTCGGTCAACGCGCTCGGCAGATGACCGCAAGGTGGTTTCGGAGTTGGCGGAACGCTTCTTGTGGTGTTCGGTGCGCAGTGGCGTGCCGTACCATCGGCCGCAAGCAGGTCTGATGTGGGGTGCAGGCAATGTTCGGTAAATTCCGCAAGATCGCCACCGAGGAGGCGTTCTCGATCCCGGAGATCGCGCAGGAGCTGAAGAAAGTCGCGCGGGCGCCGAATGACATGCTCGACCTGCCGCTCGTCAAGGGCATCTACGACGGCGACCCGGGCTACGGCCGCATGGGATTCCTGGACGGTCTGATCGATCTGGAGGATCGGCGGATCAAGGACATGGACGAGAACGCCGTGGACATGCAGTTGCTGCTGCTCACCGCTCCGGGCGTGCAGCTGTTCGACGCCGACACGGCCACCGAGCTGGCTACGGTCGCCAATGACCGCCTCGCGGAAGTGATCTCACGCCATCCGACGCGGTTCGCCGGGCTTGCCAGCTTCGCCCCGCAGTCACCGAAACGGGCGGTGAAGGAGATGGAGCGCGCGATTCGCAAGCTCAAGTTGAATGGCTTCGTGGTCAACTCCCAGACCCACGGAGAGTATTTCGACGATCCGAAGTACTGGCCGATCCTGGAAGCGGCCGAAGCGCTCGATGGGTGCATCTACATCCACCCCCGCGGACCGGCCGAAGGCAAGCAGATGTTCCAGTACTACGGGATGGACTCGGCGATGTGGGCATACGGGGTGGAGGTCGGGACACATGCCGTGCGCATGATGGCCTCCGGGCTGTTCGACCGCTTCCCGAAGCTGAAGATC
>CAZLYG010000134.1:0-1011 GCA_964563075.1 uncultured Steroidobacteraceae bacterium
GTCGCATGGACACGCCGGGCATGAAAATCTCCTGTTCGGGTTGAGCCTCCGCGTATCCCCGCCGGCCATCCCTTCAGGGCTCGAGCCCTGGGGGACACCCAGCCGGGCGGGTGTGCGATACGCGTGTGATTTACTTGCGTTGCCAAAAAAGGCGGCGCTTTATACCATCGGCTTGGGTTCCTGTAAACAATGCCCGTCTGAACAATGCCTTACGCGCTTCGGCAAGCGATCTGCGAAGCGCCATCGCCCGCGAGTGCGAGTCCGACCATGCATGTGACGATCAAGACACCGGAAGAGCAGGAAAAAATGCGCACCGCCGGCCGCCTGGCCGCCGAAGTGCTCGACATGATTGGCGAGCACGTCGTGCCGGGAGTGACGACGGAGGAGCTCGACCGTATCTGTTACGAATACATCGTGAACGTCCAGGGGACGATCCCTGCGAACCTCAATTACCGGGGATTCCCGAAGACGATCTGCACGTCGGTGAATCACGTTGTCTGCCACGGTATTCCGAACGACAAGCGCCTGAAGGCCGGCGATATCGTCAACATTGACGTCACGGTCATCCGCGAAGGCTTCCATGGCGACACCAGCCGGATGTATTTCGTCGGCAAGCCGCCGCCGCATGCGCAACGCCTGGCCGAGACCTGCTTTGAGGCCATGTGGCGCGGGATCGAGGTCGTGCACCCAGGTGCTCATCTGGGCGACATCGGCCATGCCATCCAGTCTTTCGTCGAGGCGCGCGACTACTCCGTGGTTCGCGAATATTGTGGCCACGGTATCGGGCGGGTGTATCACGAGGACCCGCAGATCCTGCACTACGGCGAGCCGGGCACCGGCCTGGAGATCAAGACGGGAATGACGTTCACCGTCGAGCCGATGGTGAATGCCGGCAAACGGCACGTGCGCCTCCTGCCCGATGGCTGGACGGTGATCACGAAGGATCACTCGCTTTCGGCGCAGTGGGAGCACACAGTGCTGGTCACGGATACCGGGTACGAGGTTCTTACT
>CAZLYG010000134.1:1021-11309 GCA_964563075.1 uncultured Steroidobacteraceae bacterium
CCCTGGGAGCGGAGGCGAGAGCGCACCGTACCCAGGCTGTCGACAAGCACCAATAATGGCCGCGGGAGATCCAGAGCTCATAGAAGATACGTTGCCGCCTCCGACCCGCGGCATCGCCTGGCCATTGCTGAGCCGCCTGCCCGCACTGCTGGGTGAATCGCACGACTCCCCCGCCGCTTACCGCGAGCTTCTGCGACAGGCACACGAAGAGCTGAAGTCGCGTTTCCTCGCAGAGGAGCCCGTGGAGGATCTGGTCCACGCCCGGGCTGCACTCATCGATGTCGTGTTCACGGAGGTCTGGAAAGCCCATAACCTCGGGGCCGAGTGGGCTCTCGTCGCCGTCGGAGGATATGGGCGCGGCGAGCTGCATCCCTGTTCGGACATCGACATACTCCTTCTGGTCCCGCAGCCGCCCGACACTAACGGTCGCAACGCGGTAGAGCGCCTCGTCACTTTCCTCTGGGACATCGGCCTGGAAGTAGGCCACAGCGTGCGCACCGTCGAAGAATGCGCCCAGGAAAGCATTGCTGACGTTGGCGTCATGACGACGCTGTTGGAAGCGAGGTGGCTGGCAGGAAACACAGCGCTCGTGGGCCGCATGCGGGAGGCTCTCTCACCCGAGCGGATCTGGCCGGTGCGGGAGTTCTTCGAAGCGAAGGTCCGCGAGCAGGCCGAGCGCCATTTGAAAGCGCATGACACGGCCTACAACCTCGAGCCCAACGTCAAGACGGGCCCCGGCGGCCTGCGCGACATCCAGACGATCGCCTGGGTCGCCAAGCGCCATTTCGGCAGCGACACGCTCGATGAGCTGGCGACCCACGGATTTCTCTCGGCCGCCGAGCTGCGGCGCTTGAAGCAGGCGCAGGCCTTCCTGTGGAAAGTGCGCTTCGGGCTGCACACGGTCACCGGGCGGCGCGAGGATCGGCTGCTGTTCGACCATCAGATCCGCCTGGCGAAGCTGTTTGGCTACGAGGATGCCTCCTATACCCTCGCGGTCGAGCAGTTCATGCAGCGCTATTACCGCACAGTCATGGACGTGAGCCTGCTGAATGAGCTGCTGCTGCAGGTGTTTCGCGAGGCGATCCTTACCGAGAGCGAGCCTCCGCGCCCGCTCAACACGCGCTTCCAGGTCCGTAACGGATCGCTCGAGGCCGTCAGCGAGGATGTGTTCGCGCGCACACCCGCGACTCTGCTGGAGCTGTTCGTCCTGCTGCAGCAGAACCCCGACATCAAGGGCGTCAGGGCCTCTACCATGCGCGCCGTCGCGCGCAATCTGTGGCTGATCGACGAGGAATTCCGGCAGAACCCGCGTCACCATCGGCTGTTCCTGGAAATCCTGCGCTCCCCGGTCGGCGTCACGCACGAGCTGCGCCGCATGAATACCTACGGCGTCCTCGGCCGGTACATTCCGGCATTTGGCCGTATCGTCGGCCGGATGCAGTACGACTTGTTCCACGCCTACACCGTCGACGCTCACATCCTGTTCGTGGTGAGCAACCTGCGCCGCTTCGCCATGCAGCGCTACGACCACGAGCTGCCGGAAGCGTCGCGGATCATGCAGCAGCTGCCGCGCGCGGAAATCGCTTACCTCGCCGCGTTGTTCCATGACATCGCCAAGGGACGCGGCGGGGATCACTCCGAGCTCGGGGGCGTCGACGCCGAGGCGTTCTGCCTCGAGCAGGGGTTGTCACCCTATGACGCGCGGCTGGTTGCGTGGCTGGTGCGCAGCCACCTCGAGCTATCGGTTACCGCACAGAAACAGGACATCGGCGATCCGGACGTCATCAACGCATTTGCTCGCAAGGTGGGCGATGAGACGCACCTCGACTATCTCTACGTGCTCACGTGTGCCGACGTGCGTGCGACCAACCCCAAGCTGTGGAACTCGTGGAAGGCTTCGCTGTTTCATGACTTCTACGAGCGGGTGCGGCGGGCTTTGCGCCGCGGACTCGAGAGCCCCATCGACCAGGAGCAGCTGGTCAGCGAAACCCAGGACGCCGCCCGGCACATGCTGCTCGATCGCAATGTGCCCGCCAGCGACATCGACAAGGCCTGGGCACGCTTCTCCGCAACCTACTTCCTCCAGCACTCGCCGGAGGAAGTTGCCTGGCACACGCGTCTGCTGGCCGACCGCGATCCCGGCTCCGACGAGCCCGTCGTGGCCCTCGATCCGCGCAGCGTGCGCGGCACCACTGCAATCATGATTTACGCCCGGACACGCCGCGACGGCTTCGGGCGCACGACGGCTGTTCTGGATCAGTTGGGACTCAACGTGGTGGACGCGCGGATCACGCCTACCGGTGACGGCTTCAGCCTGGACCTGTATCACGTGCTCGAAGATGACGGTGCGCCGATCACCGACAACGACCGTCAAAGCGAGATCGAGCAGGCGATCTGGCGTTCGCTGCAGCGACCGGATGACGCCTCTTTTGCCGTCTCGCGACGCGCACCGCGCCAGGCGCGCATGTTCAACACACCTACGCAGATCGCCCTGAACGTGGACGAGCGCAATCGCCGCTCGGTGCTCGAGCTGACCGCGGGCGACCGGCCCGGCCTGCTGTGCGATGTGGGCAAGGTGCTGATGGAAGAGCGAATCGTGCTGCACGCCGCGAAGATCATGACCGTCGGCGAGCGTGCCGAGGACGTGTTCTACGTGACCGACTTCGACAACCGGCCCCTGAACGCTGCGGACTCGCAGCGGCTGCGCGAACGGCTCATGCAGGCCCTCGACAGGCGCCAGGCAGCGTGAACCCGCGACTCGAGCGCCTCCACGCTTATCCGTTCGAGCGTCTGGCGCGACTGAAGGCCGGTGTCACCCCTCCTTCCGGGCTCTCGCACATTGCGATGTCCATCGGGGAACCGCAACACGCCGCGCCGGAGTTCGTGCTGGAAATCCTGCGGCGCAGCCTCGACCGCCTCGGCAGCTACCCCGCTACGGCCGGATTGCCGGAATTGCGTGCTGCGTGCGCGAGCTGGCTGCAGCGGCGTTTTCAGCTACCACCCGGCAGTGTGAGCCCCGCAACGATGGTGTTGCCCGTGAACGGCACGCGCGAGGCGCTGTTCTCATTCGTGCAGGCGGTCATCGACGATTCCCGTCCTGCCCTCGTGCTCATGCCCAATCCGTTCTACCAGATCTACGAGGGCGCGGCCCTGCTCGCCGGTGCCCAGCCCTACTTCCTGAACACGACGGCCGCCACCGGCTACGTCCCCGACCTGGAGGCCGTACCCGGGAAGGTGTGGCGCGACTGTCAGGTGTTGTTCCTGTGCAGCCCCGGCAATCCCACTGGCGCGGTCGTCTCGCTGGAATACATGCAGCGCGCGCTCGAGCTGGCCGATCGCTTCGATTTCGTGATCGCGGCTGATGAGTGCTACACGGAGCTGTATCTGGATGAGCGCTCGCCCCCGCCCGGGTTGCTGCAAGCCTGCATGGCCTCCGCACGCAGTGGGTTCGAGCGGTGCCTGGTGTTTCACAGCCTGTCGAAGCGCTCGAGCGTGCCGGGCCTGAGGTCCGGGTTTGTCGCGGGGGACCCGCATATAGTGAGCCGATTTCTGCTCTACCGGACCTATCACGGCAGCGCGATGCCCATTCCCACCCAGCTGGCGAGCATCGCCGCCTGGGATGAGGATTCGCACGCAGCGCACAACCGGCGGCTCTACCAGGAGAAGTTCGACCGGGTGCTGCCGATCCTGGCGGACGTTCTGGAGGTCCGCAAGCCGGCGGGCGGCTTCTATCTGTGGCCCGATGTGCATGGCGATGACGAGCGCTTCGTGCGGGACCTGTTCGCGAGCCAGAACATCACGCTCCTGCCCGGCTCCTACCTGGCCAGGCCTGTCGACGGCGGCGGTACCGGCGCAGGCAACCCCGGGGCCGGCCGCGTGCGCATCTCGCTCGTACCGAGCGTCGAGGTTTGCGTTGCAGCGGCGCAACGTATGCGACAATTCATCATCAATCGCTGATCCCGACGAAAATGACCGATTTACGCAAACTGCAGACCGTGATCGACGCCGCCTGGGAGGGCCGCGCTCAACTCACGCCGAAGACGCTGACGAGCGAGCTCGATGCCGCGGTCAACGAATGCATCGCCCTGCTGGACAGCGGCCGGGCGCGGGTCTCGGAGCCGCAGGACGGGCGCTGGGTGGTCAACGAATGGCTGAAGAAGGCAGTCCTCCTCTACTTCCGCACTCACGAGAACGTGGTGATGGAGGCCGGATTCACCCACTTCTACGACAAAGTACCCCTCAAGTTCGCGGACGCGGCGGAGCCGGAGCTGCGGGCAAGCGGAGTGCGCGTGGTACCGCAGGCGATCGTGCGCAAAGGTGCCTACATCGCGCCCAATGTCGTGCTGATGCCCAGCTTCGTCAATATCGGCGCGTATGTTGGTGCAGGCACCATGGTCGATACCTGGGTGACGGTCGGCTCGTGCGCCCAGATCGGTCGTAACGTGCACCTGTCCGGAGGAGTCGGCATCGGCGGCGTGCTGGAGCCACTGCAGGCGAGCCCCACCGTCATCGAGGACGACTGCTTCATCGGCGCCCGCTCGGAGATCGTCGAGGGGGTGGTGGTGGAGGCGGGCTGCGTCATTGCGATGGGTGTGTACATCAGCCAGAGCACACGCATCTATGACCGGGCGACCGGCCAGATCCATCAGGGCCGCGTGCCGACCGGCTCGGTGGTCGTTCCGGGCAGCCTGCCATCGAGTGATGGCCGCTACTCGCTCTCTTGCGCGGTCATCGTCAAGCGCGTCGATGCGCAGACGCGGGGAAAGACGTCGATCAACGATCTGCTGCGCGCCGCCGACTGAAAGCAGCCGGACGGCCCGCGGGGAGTGCGGGCGCCCGTTCACACAACAACGCAAGGTCCACGGGCATGATGAGATTCCTTTCGCGGCTGATGCCACGCGAGAAGCGCTTCTTCGAGCTCTTCGACCGGCACGTGGGCCACGTCGCCGAGGGCAGCGCGGTGCTGGCGGAGCTGCTGCATGGCTTCAACTCCGAGCAGCATCGGCGCACCGAGCGCATCGCCCGCATCCTCGAGCTCGAGCACGGCGCCGACCGCGTAACTCACGAGACCGTCGCTCTGCTGCACACGACCTTCGTGACGCCGATCGATCGGGACGACATCCACCGGCTCATCTCGCGCATGGACGACGTCCTCGATCTGATACAGGACACTGCGGAAGCCCTGCAGCTCGACGATATTCAGGACCTCACTCCGCAGGCCTGCGAGCTGGCCGACCTGCTGCGCGAGTGTTGTGTGCGCATGCAGCAGGCCGTGGCGCTGCTGCCGACCATGGAGCGGGCCGCGCAGATTCTCGAGCTGTGCAACCAGATCGATGCGCTGGAGTCGCAGGCCGACCGCGTGATGCGCGCGGCGCTCTCCAAGCTGTTCCGCGAGGAGGCGGACGTGCGCCAGCTGATCAAGCTCGAGGCGGTGTATCAACTGCTCGAGTCGGCGACCGACCAGTGCGAGAACGTCGCCAACATCATCGAGGGCGTGGTGCTGGAGAACGCATGAGCACCTTCCCGGCATGCATCTGACACTCGGCTTCGCCAGTCTGGCGACTCTGGTGGGCCTCGCGCTCGTATTTGACTTTCTCAACGGGTTCCACGACGCCGCCAACTCCATCGCCACCGTGGTCTCCACCGGCGTACTGCGTCCTTATCAGGCGGTGGTATGGGCGGCTTGCTTCAACTTCCTGGCGTTCGCCATCTTCAAGCTCAACGTCGCCGCCACCATCGGCAAGGGGATCCTCGACCCGCAGTTCGTCGATGCGCACGTCATCTTCGGTGCCCTCGTCGGCGCGATCGCCTGGAACCTCATCACCTGGTACTACGGCATGCCTTCCAGCTCCTCGCACGCCCTGATCGGCGGGATGATGGGCGCCGGGCTCGCCAGGGCCGGCACCGCGCCGTTGCTGGCACCAGGAATTCTCAAGACGGTGGCGTTCATCGTGATCTCCCCGGTGCTCGGACTGGTATTGGGCGCGCTGTGCATGATCACGATCTCGTGGATTTTCTTCCGGCGCTCGCCCCGACAGGTCGATCGCTGGTTCCGGCGGCTGCAACTGTTCTCATCGGCGCTCTACAGCATCGGTCACGGCAGCAACGATGCGCAGAAGACGATGGGCGTCATCTGGCTGGTGCTGATCGCCGGCGGCAAGAGCTCCAGCGATCACCTGCCCTTGTGGGTCGTGGTGAGCTGTTATCTCGCCATAGCGGTCGGCACGCTCTTTGGAGGGTGGCGCATCGTGAAAACCATGGGACAGAGGATCACCAAGCTCAAGCCCGTCGGGGGCTTCTCGGCCGAGGCGGGTGGCGCAGCGACGCTGTTCCTGGCCTCTTCCCTCGGGGTTCCCGTGTCGACCACTCATACCATCACGGGCGCCATCATCGGGGTGGGATCGGCCCAACGGGCTTCTGCCGTGCGTTGGGGCGTCGCCGGGAACATAGTGATCGCGTGGGTGGTGACGATCCCGGCGGCCGCCGCAATCGCCGCGCTCGCCTGGTGGGTCGGCAACGCGCTGACGCCGCCCTGAGCGCCTCAGTGCGGGGACAACCCGCTGACGCCGCGCCCTGAGCGCCTCAGTGCGGGGACACTGCCCCGGTGCGAGCCTCAGCGCTTACGCGGGACTGCTCCGTCCCGTCGAGGCTCACGACGGTGGTTTCGCCCGCCTCGATGATCACCGGCACGATCGTGTATCCGCCGCCCGCCGCGAGCGCCTTCACCCGGTACTCGCCCGGTTGCAGAGTCACCCTCGCAGGATAGCCTTTGAAGGAACCGGTGCTGTTGTCGACCTTCTGCAAGACCTTGTCGTCGCTGGTGTAGATCGTGTAGTCGGTATAGGCCGGATATTCGGCCTGCGCGTACCAGCTGACACGCGGCGCCGAGTAGACGACCAGATCACCGTCGGTGCGGCGGCGAGCCAGTTGCGGGCGCTGCGGCCGTACGGGCTCATGGATCACCGTCGGCGCGTAGGCGCAAGCGGCGAGACACCCGAGGGCCACGGTACAAGTCAATGTCGTCAGTGTGCTCATGGGGGCCTGTCCTTTCATTGCGGCAGCGGGGCTTGCAGGATGCCGGCCGCGTAGTTGAGTGCGGACTCCTGGATGAGGACGTCGTAGCGCGCGCTGGTGTTCGCGATCTCGGCCGAGGTCAACTCCAGTTGCGCCTGGCTCAGCTCGACGATCGAGCTGCTGCCGGCGCGATAGCGCGCATCCGCCAGCTGGTAGGCCTCGTTGGCGTAGTCACGCAGCTGCTGCGTCGTGGTCAGCCGTTGCCGCGCGCTGTTCAGATTCAGCCAGGCGATTCGCACATCGCGCGTCACGTTGTCCTCGGCGGTGCGCAGGTTTTCCGCCGCCTGCTTGGCGCGGAACTCCGCTTCGTGCTGGCGAGCCGCGTAATAGCCGCCGGCGAACACCGGCACGCTGATCTGAATGCCCCCCGCTGTGTAGTTCGCCGGCAGCCGATCGTCACGACTCACGGCTCCTCCGGAGTCCACCACGGCTGAGATGGTCGGGAAGCGGGCATCGCGCTGCGACCTGGCAAAGCGGTCGGCCGAATCGCGCGCATCGCGCAAGCTGACCAGATCCGGCCGGTCCTTCAGGGCCATGTCGATCAGCGAGTCGACGTCCGCGAACTTTGCAGCCGGTCCGGGCGCTGCCTCCACGAGCGAATAGTGCTGCAGTTGCCGGAAGCCCAGTACCGCCGACAGTGTCGCCATCGCACTGTCGGAATCGTTCTGCGCCCTCTGCAACAGCAATTGCGCATCGGCCAGCGACACGCGCGCAAAGCTCACATCCAGCTCGGACTTCAGCTTGTTGCTCGCCAGGATGCTGACGCGATCCAGCAGCAGCTGCCGGGTATCCACCGTCTGCTGGGCGACACTCTGCACGGCAAGCGCCTGCAACGCGCCGAAGTAAGCCCTGTCGACATCCAGGAGCACCTGTTCGCGCGTGGCTTGCAGATCCTGCCCCGCCGCACTCGCGTTCAGCTTGGCACTCGCCGAGAGGTTTGACGTGCGGCCGAAGTCGGTGATGAGCTGCGAGGCGCTCGCGCCGAGCGCCTTGCGATCGAACACGCTTGGGTTGTTCAAGCCCCCGGCAAGGATGCGGGTGTTGTCCGAGTGCGCCTCGACCCCGTTGCCGTACAGATTGACCTGCGGCAACAGCCCGGAGCGCGCCTCCTTGAACAGCTCCGTCTCGGCTTGCGCGCGATAGCTCGAGGCCGCGATGCCAGGATGGTTCTGAAGGGCCAGCGCGTGCGCCTGTTCGAGCGTAAGGCGTTGGCCGCCTTGAGTGAGTGGTGCCGTCGCCTTGGGAGCCGGTGTGGCAGCGGGCGGCTGCGCCGACACCAGACCGGGATCGCCCGCAAGCGCCGCCGCGCACGCGAGAGCGTTGAACAGGGCCGAGATTGGCCGCGTAAACAGCACGCGAGTCACTCCTCTCAAGTCGCCGGACCGGAGGCTGGCCCGCTCGTGGACACCACTCTGCGCTCTTCGTCACGCCTGTGAGCCAGGTAGTACGCACATGGCACGATGAATACGGTCAACACCACCGAGACCGCGAGGCCCCCGATGATCGCGCGCGCCAGCGGCGCGTAAGCCTCACTGCCGGTGCCCAACTTCAACGCCATCGGAATCAAGCCGATGAGTGTGGCGAGCGAAGTCATCAACACAGGCCGCAGACGCACGCGGCACGCAAGCGACACCGCCTCGCGCAGCGTTCGGCCCTCTTCGCGCAGCCGATTGGTGAACTCCACGATCAGGATGCTGTTGGAGACCACGATACCGACCATCATCACGACGCCCATCAGAGACATGATGTTGAGCGTCGTTCCGGTGACGAAGAGGATGATGAGCACGCCCGTCAGGCCGGTCGGCACGGCCAGCAGGATCAGCAGCGGATCGATGAAGGATTGGAACTGCGCGACCAGGATCAGGTACACGAGTACCGTCGCCAGGATCAGGCCCAGGCCGAAGGACGTGAACGATGTCTGCATCGCCTGCGCCGAGCCGCGCACCGTGATACGTACACCCTGGGGCAGCTTGATGCCCTTGATAATGTGGTTCACGCCGCTGATGACGTGACTGAGATCCTCGCCCGCAGGCGACACATACACATCCATCTCGCGGCGCAGCTGGTAGTGGTCGACCTCCGTCGGCGATTCGATATGGTGCAGCGTGCTGACGGTATCCAGCTGCGTGGGATCATGCGCAGAGGAGCCACGCAGCGGCACCGACGTCAGGTCCGCCATGTTGCGGATGTAGTTCTCCGGGTATTGAACGGTCAGCATGTAATCGTTGCCGCTCTTCGGATCGACCCAGTAGCTGGGGGCGATCATCGCGTTGGAGGTCAGCGCCGTGATGACGTTGCCGACGACCTCCTTCTCGTTCAGCCCCAGCTCGCTCGCCCGCACGCGATCGATGTCGAGCTTGAGCGAGGGATAGTCGATGTCCTGCGGGACGTAGACGTCACTGACGCCGCGCAACGCGTGCGCCTGCTCGGCGATCCGCGTCGCAACGGCATGTGCGGCTTCCAGATTGCTGCCGCTGACCTGAATGTCCAGCGGTGCCGGCAGTCCCAGATTGACGATCGCATCGACGAGACCGCCGGTCTGGAAGTACGTGGTCAGCTCGGGGAGCCGCTTGCGCAGCTTCGCCCGCACTCGGTCCATGTACTCGAAGCTGCTGAGCGTGTGGTTGTCCTGCAGCCCCACTTGCACGAACGCCGTGTGCGGGCCGGAGTTCGAGGTGTACATCGAGGAGAAGCCGGGCTGCGTACCGATGTTCGAAACGATGATCTTGAGCTGATCCTTCGGCACGACCTCGCGCACGATCTGCTCGACCCGATCGACGAGCTTGTCGGTCAGCTCCAGGCGCGTGCCGGTGGGGGCCTTGACGTCGATGACGAACTGGCTGGGGTCGGTGCGCGGGAAATACGCCTTGCCGACGAGCGGGTACAGCGCCAGGCTGAGCACGAAGATACCGGTGATGCCCAGCACCGTCGCCGCGGGCCGCAGCAGCGCGACCGCAAGGCTCCCCTCGTAGCGATCGAGCATCGCCGTGAAGCGGCGATTGAAGGCGGCGTTGAATCGGGCGCCCCACGATTTTGCCGGCCCCGAATGGGCCAGCCCCGAATGGGCCAGCCCCGAATGGGCCAGCCCCTCCGCTTGCGCCTCGGCGCGCGGCTCTGGACCGGCGTGCGCCCGATGCGGCTTGATCAGCCGCGCGCAGAACAGCGGCACGACGGTCATCGCGACGAAGTACGACGCGAACAGTGACAGCACGAC
>CAZLYG010000135.1:0-5544 GCA_964563075.1 uncultured Steroidobacteraceae bacterium
TACGATGCGCCGTTCAAATGGCAAGCGGGAGCGGTCCGATGATACGGATCGCCTCCCCTGCCCCAACTTACGCATCCGTGCCGATCCCCAGCTTCTCCATGCGCCGGTACAGCGCACTGCGCGATAGCCCGAGGGCCTCGGCAGCGTCCACGACGCTGCCGCCGTGACGCTTCAACGCCGCACGAATCAGGATTCGTTCGGCGTCTTCGAGGTTGAGGTCCTCGATCGCCGGCGGGGATGCGTTGAGGGGCGCCAATCGCAAATCGGCCGCGCTTACCACCTCGCCTTGGGCCAGGAGCGCTGCGCGTTCGATGATACTGCGGAGCTCGCGAACGTTTCCGGGCCAGGAATAGTGTTGGAGTTCGCGCATCGCCTCGGGTTCAAACTCGCGTAGAGATCTTCCATAGCGGTGCGCAGCCGCCGCCAGCGCGGCGCGTGCCAATGGCGCAATGTCCGCCCTTCTCTCCCGCAGAGGTGGAATGTGGATCTCAATCGTATTGATCCGGAACAGCAGATCCTGACGGAAGCGACCTTGCGCCACCAGGTTGCGCAAATCGGCGTTGGTGGCGGCGATCAGCCTCACGTTGACCTTGCGGGTGCGCGAGGACCCGACGGGCTCGAACTCGCCGCTTTCCAACACGCGCAGCAGTTTCGCTTGCTGACCAGCGGGCAAATTGCCGATTTCATCGAGGAACAAGCTGCCGCCATCGGCCAGCTCGATCCTGCCCACGCGCTCGGCGCGCGCATCGGTGAAGGCGCCGCGCAAGTGGCCGAACATCTCGCTCTCGAACACCCCTTCCGGTAGTGCACCCACATTGACTTCGATCAGCGAGTGTCCACGATCCGACCATTGATGAATGAGCCGCGCCAGGAGACTCTTGCCGGTGCCATTCTCCCCCGTGATCAGCACGGGTGCATCGGATTGCGCCACACGCTGCGCCAGAGAGAGCACCTCCTGCATCCCTGGAGATTCGGCCACCAGGGGCACCTCGGAGGCACTGCGCAGGAGCGCATTCTCGGCTTCGAGCCGTCGGGCGCCGCGCAGTGCACGACCCAAATCCAGCTGATTGCGTACCACGGAGAGCAGCCGCTGATTGTCCCAGGGCTTCTCGATAAAATCCCGTGCGCCCGCGCGCATGGCCTGCACGGCCAGATCGACACTGGCCCAAGCGGTCATGACGATCACCGGCAAGAGGCGATCACTCTGGTGCAACCGCTCCAGCAGATTGAGCCCCTCCCCTCCGGAAGTGGTGTCGCGGGTATAGTTCAGATCAATCAGCGCTGCATCGAAGGCGTCCGCCGCCACCGCCGCCAACGCGCCGGCCGGAGAGCCTGCGGTGACCACCTCGATGCCTTCCTTGGTCAACGCCATCCGCAGTGCAATGAGCACATCCCGCTGATCATCGACAATGAGAAGGCGCGGTCGCATGGCAGACCGATTCTACCTCTCTTATGGCGGAGGCGGGTTCGACTGCCGGCGGCTCTCCTGATCGGACCCTTCTTTCTGCTTCCCCGACATAGAACTTCAACAGAGTGCTCTGGAGCGCCAGGTTGTAGCGGGCGGTGACGAGCGCAATCTCAGCTTGCATGTAGAGCGTACGCTCCTGAGACACCTCCACCAGAATGGCCGTCCCGGCTTTGAAACGCTCCTGTGCCGATTGCACGGCCAGTTGCGCAGTATGCTGTTGGGCTTCAGCAGCCGAAAGTTCATCGCGTGCGGCACGATAATTGAGATAGACCGTCTCGACCTGTAATTCCACCTCGTGTCGGGCGTTATCGAGTGCAATGCGTTCGTTCTCCGCCTGCAGTCGTGCCCGACGCACAGCGTTTTGGGTTACGCTACGATCAAATAGGGGTATTGAGACGTTCAACGACACCGAGCCGTTGCGATAGGCTTCGAGCTGATCATGCAAGCTGAGGGGCAGGGCGTTGGTGTAACTGCTGCCATAGCCCGCGGTAAGAGACACGGTCGGCCAATAGCCCGCGCTTGCGATGCGAACCCCCTGTTCCAGAGATTCGACGCGTGCTTCCTCGGCACGCAAGTCTGCGCGATGATCCAGCGCGCGCGTGACGAGCTCGTTCAGATCGGCCGTATCGGAGCCGAACATCCCCTCGATAGCGGGTACCTGAAACTCATAACTCTGAAGCGGATCAAGCTGCAGGGTACGCAGCAGATCGACCTTGCTGAGCTCGACGGCGTTCGCCGCCTGAATGACGCTCAGCCGCGCGCTCGCCACGTTCGCCTGCTGCTGGTAGAGGTCAGCACTGGCCCGCGTGCCGGCTTTCACATAGTCGCGAATCTGTTGCTCAAGTGTCGCTTCCGCAGACAGGTTTTCGCGCTCCACCTGCAACTGGTCCTGCTGCAGGATCAAAGTGAGGAAATTCGAGACTACGGTATAGATCGCCGTCTCCTGCGCTCTGCTCAGGTCCGACCGGCTTGCCTGAAGACTCAACTTGGCCTGGCGGAGCGCGGCGACATCGTGGAGGCCTGCAAACAACGTAACGCCAGAGGAGGCGCCCACACTCAATGAGTTTGTGGTCTGATCGATGACGTTGCCTGCCGCCGAGTTATAATAGCGGCCGAAATTCCTTGTGCCTGAGCCGTTGAGGGACAGATCTGGCACAAACTGCATTCGCGCCTCGTTCACCGCGACCTGGCTTAGCTGCGCGGCGTTGCGGGACTGAAGGAGCGACACGTTTCGCTCGAGCGCGATGCCGATCGCGTCGTCCAGCGTAACGACTTGCGCCGCGTGCACCCCGGCAGGCGCTGCGCCGAGGCTGATGAGCGCTGCCAGCAGACGCCATGTAGCGATGCGAAGTCTCATGCTTTCCGTTCACTCCGACCGCAGCGCGATCAGGGGATCGACTTTGGTCGCGCGTCGAGCCGGTATAAAGCTCGCTGCCAGCGCGACTACGCAGAGCAGGCATGACACGCCGGCGAACGTGAGCGGGTCTGTGGCACGCACACCGAGCAGTTGGCTGGCGACGAGCGGTGTGAGCGCGAAAGACAATGCAAGCCCAATGGCGACTCCCACCATGGCCAGCCCGAGTGCCTGACCCAGGACGGGGCGAAGTACGTCCCGCTTCTGGGCGCCGAGGGCCATCCGGATGCCGATTTCCTGGGTGCGCTGGCTCACGGTGTAAGCCATTACGCTGAAAAGGCCCAGCGCAGCGAGCAAGAGCGCCAGCGTGCCCAAAACCCCCAACAGGGATGCCGCGATCTTGTGCACAAACCAGGAGGCGCCGATGAAATCCCTCAGTGCAAACACCACAGAGAGATTCACCCTCGGGTCGACGGATCTCCATTCGCGCTGCAGCGAGGGCAGGATCTGCTCTGGAGGACCCTTTGTTCGCACGAGCAGCCCAGTTCCGGTAGAGGGCTCCCAGACTTGTTGCATCGGCAAATAGAAGTACGGCTGTGGACTCTCACCGAGACTGTGGTACTTGATGTCCTTGACGACCCCGATCACCGTCCTTTCTGCGTTGCCCCCAACTCGCAGCTTGCGCCCGATCGGCTCTTGTCCCTGGAAAAAACGCCGCACGAAAGCCTCGCTGACGATGATCACCGCGGGCGCCTGATTATCGTCGCGATCGGTAAAATCCCGGCCCTTGGTGAGCCCGATCCGCAAGAGGTCGAAGTACCCTGGCCACACCTGGGCCCAGTAGACACTCATGTCCTCGCCGCGGCGGGGCAGATAGCCATCGACCTGCACTGACGCCGAATTGTCGTGGTCGCGATCGAACCCGAGCGGCACGTGCCCGAAACTCACGGCCTGAACTCCAGGCAAGGCTGCGACGCGATCGCGTAGCTGGCGCATGAAGAGCTTGCCCTGCTCGGTGCTGTATCCCTCCTCGGAGAGATCTATCCCGGCCAGAAGCACGTGTGAGGGATCGAATCCGGGGTCTGTGCGCTTGGCGTGCCAGAAGCTCTCGAGAAACAAGCTGGCGCCGATCAGCACCACGAGAGCCAAGGCGACCTCCGAAATGACCAGCGCTCCTCGCAGGCGATGCGAGCGGGCGTCACCGATGGCTCCGCGCCCACTATCCATCAAGCTGCCGAAGTGGTGGTGGCGGATAATCTGCAGCGCCGGAATCAGGCCGCACAACAATCCTGCCAGGAGGGAGATCGCCAGAGTAAATGCCAGTACCGCCGAGTCCGGTGGGAAATTGAGGGCTATCGGCAGATACGTCACGGGCATGAAGAACTGCAGCCATCCCGCCATCCGCCCTGCCAATAGAATGCCCGCTGAGCCTCCAAGGCCAGCGAGCAACAGGCTTTCCAGCAGCAGCTGAGCAATCACCCGCGAGCACGAGGCGCCCAATGCCAGACGGATGCCAAACTCCTTGCGCCGAGTCGTGGCACGAAGCAACATCAGGTTCGCGACGTTGCTGCAGACGATCAGCAGAAGAACGGCACCGGCGCCGAGCAGGGTCTCGAGCAGCGGCACCATGAATTCTTGCGTGCCGTAGGGAGCTTTTGCGATCGGCACCAGCGTCGTATTGATATCTGCGTTACTCTGCGGATAGCTCTGCGCCAGGCGCCGCGCAATGGTCTCAATTTCCGCCTGGGCCTGCGGCAGCGACACGCCGGATCGCAATCGAGCCAAGACATGCACCGCTCGGGCGCGGCGATTCTCGAGCCAGTTTCCGGCGCTGCTCAGTAAAGGATTCATCGACAGCGGCAACCAAAAGTCGTATGAGAGACCGACGATGGTTCCCAAAAACTCCGCCGGGGCGACCCCGATCACCGTCAGTTCCCGGCCATTCAGGCGAACCGCCTTACCGATGATCTCGGGATCCGCATGGAAATGCCGCTGCCAGAAGCGCTCGCTGATGACGGCGACCGGATGCTTTCCCGGAGCGTCCTCCTGCTCCTCGGCCCGGAAGAACCGGCCGGTCACCGGCTTGACGCCGAGCACGTCGAAGAAATTCCCGGATACGAACTCGGCCCAAACGCGTTCCGCTTGAGCGCCATCGCCGAGACTCAAAGCCCGGTCTTGGAATGCAATTGCACCGGCAAGCGATCGCGACGAGTCGCGGTAATCCCGGAAGTCGGGATATGAAATATCGCTGTATCTGCCGACCCCGGCCGGCGGAACGGTCTCCATTGCGAAGAGACGCCCGACATCCGCTACGCCGCGCAAGGGATGTAGCAGCACGCCGCGCGTCCAACTGAACACTGCCGTGTTTGCTGCGATGCCGAGCGCCAGCGTGATAGTTACCACGGCGGTAAGCCAGGGTGTCTTTGCCAATGAGCGGACAGCGTATTTCAGGCTGGACAACATGCCTTACATCTACTCCGCCCGCAGCGCGATCAGCGGATCGACCTTGGCCGCGCGTCGCGCTGGGATAAAGCTCGCCGCAAGTGCGACCGCGCAGAGCAGGCATGACGCGCCGACGAACGTCAGGGGGTCTGTGGCACTCACGCCGAGCAATTGGCTCGCGACGAGCCGTGTGAGCGCGAAAGACAATGCAAGCCCAATACCGACCCCCACCATAGCCAGCCTGAGTGCCTGACCAAGGACGGGACGAAGCACATCCAAC
>CAZLYG010000135.1:5554-8285 GCA_964563075.1 uncultured Steroidobacteraceae bacterium
GGGCCATGCGGATGCCGATTTCCTGGGTGCGCTGACTCACGGTGTAGGCCATCACGCTGAAAAGGCCCAGTGCGGCGAGCAGAAGTGCCAGCGTACCCGAGACCCCCAACAAGGATGCTGCAACCTCCTGTGTAAACCAGGAGGCGCCGATGAAATCACTCAGTGCAAACACATCAAAAAGACGCATCCTGGGCTCGGCGGATCGCAATTCACGTTGCAGCGCGAGCAGGATCTGCGCGGGCGGCCCCTCCGTTCGCACATGCAGCCAGACGTCGATATTGGGCAACCAGACTTGTTGCACGGGGAAATAGACGTACGGCTGTGGACTCTCACCAAGACTGTGGTACTTGATGTCCTTGACGACCCCGACCACCGTCCGCTCAGTCGTCCAGAGCCGCAGCTTGCGCCCGACCGGCTCTTGTCCTCGGAAAAATTTCCGTGCGAAAGCCTCGTTGATGATGGCCACAGGCGGCGCCTCGTTATCGTCGCGATCGGTGAAATCCCGGCCCTCGATCAGCCCGATCCGCATGAGGTCGAAGTATCCCGGCCACACTTGATTCCAATAGATCATCATGTCCTCGCCGGGGCGGGGCACATACCCATCGACCTGCATCAGGTCCCAGTTGTCGCCCGCGAAGCTGAGCGGTACGCGCTGGGCAAAATTGACGGCCCGCACTCCAGGCATGCCCTCGAGACGGTCGCGCAGTTGTCGCATGAAGAGCTTGCCCTGCTGGGTGCTGTATCCCTGTTGCGATAAGCTCATTGCGGCCAGCAGCACGTGTGATGGATCGAATCCTGGATCGGCACGCTTGGCATTCCGAAAGCTCTCCAGGAATAAGGTGGCGCCGATCAGCGCCACCAGTGCCAAGGCGACCTCGGAAACAACCAGACCGCCTCGCAAGCGATGCGCGCGTGCATCGCCAATGGCTCCACGTCCACTATCCCTCAATCCGCCGGATTGGCCCTGCCGTACCATTTGCAGCGCCGGAATCAGGCCGCATAGAAGTCCTGCCAGGAGCGAAAGCGCCAGGGCAAATGCCAGTACCGCCGGGTCGGGCGGAAAATTGAGGGAGACGGGACCGCCCGTCGGGGGAACGAAGAACTGCAGCCACCCTGCCATTCGCCCGGCCAATACAACCCCCCCTGCGCCGCCAAGGCCGGCGAGCAACAGGCTCTCGAGCAGAAGCTGACCGATCACGCGCGAGGGCGAAGCGCCCAACGCCAGACGGATGCCGAAGTCTTTCTGCCGAGCCGTGGCACGGAGCAGCAGCAGATTCGCGACATTGCCGCAGACGATCAGCAGAAGAACGGCTCCGGCTCCGAGCAGGGTCTCGAGCAAGGGTGCAAGAACTTGTGGCGCCCCGTAGGGAGCTTGATAGACCGGCACCAGCGCCGCGCCCATACCCGTATCGCTCTGCGGATAGCGCTGCGCCAGACGCCATGCAATGGTCTGGATTTCCGCCCGGGCCTGCGGCAGTGATACGCCCGGTCTCAGTCGGGCCAATACCTCCAGCGCTCGGGCGGTGCGAATTTCCAGCCAATCTGCGAAGCCGCCCAGCAACGGCTCCGTGGAAAGCGGCAGCCAAAAGTCGTCGGCATTGCCGGCGATGGTTCCCGAAAACTCCGCCGGTGCGACGCCGATCACGGTCAGTTCCCGGCCATTCAAGCGAACCGTCTTACCGATCAAACCGGGGTCGGCATGGAAACGCCGCCGCCAGAAGCGCTCGCTGATGACGGCCACCGGATGCTTGCCGAGCGCTTCCTCCTGCTCGTCGCTTCCGAAGAACCGGCCGGTCACCGGCCTGATGCCGAGCACGTCGAAGAAATTCCCAGTCACGAGCTCGGCCCAGACGCGTTCCGCTTGGGTTCCCTCCCCAAGACTCAAAGAGCGCTCGTAGAACGCGATGGCACCGGCCAGCGATCGAGAGGAGTCGCGATAGTCGCGGAAGTCCGGATACGAAACATTGTTGTATCCGCCGGCCGGCGCGACCGTCTCGAGCGCGAAGAGGCGCTGGGCGTCCACGACGCCGTGCAAGGGATGCAGCACCAGTCCGCGCGTCCAGCTGAACACCGCCGTATTCGCTGCGATGCCGAGCGCCAGCGTGATAACCACCACCGCCGTGAGCCAAGGCGCTTTTGCCAGCGAGCGGACGGCGTATTTCAGTTCGGACAGCATGGCTCGCGTCTACTCCGCATTCCTCATCGCGTTGGATCGGTTTCCACTTGTTCATCGACAATACGGCCATCGAACAAATGCACGGTGCGCGTGGCCTGGCGTGCGAACCGCGAGTCGTGCGTCACCATCACGATGGTCGCGCCGCCCTGGTGCAGTTCGCCTAAGAGATTCATCACCGCTTCACCGTTGTGGGAGTCGAGATTGCCGGTGGGCTCATCGGCCAGCAGCACCGCGGGACTTCCCCCGAGCGCCCGTGCCACCGCGACGCGCTGCTGCTGACCACCGGAGAGCTGCGAGGGCCGATGCTTCGCCCGGTGTCCCATGCCCACTCGCTCGAGAGATTCGCTCACCCGCCGCTTGCGCTCGGCGGCTGGCATCCCGCGGTACGTAAGCGGCAGTTCGACGTTCTCATAGACAGTCAGATCGCCGATGAGATTGAAGGACTGAAAGATGAAACCGATCTGACGATTGCGAACTCGGGCGCGCTCGGAAGCCGTCAGCCCCTGCGCCGGCCGTTCGTTCAGCAGATAGGTGCCCTCACTCGGGGTATCCAGC
>CAZLYG010000135.1:8295-11298 GCA_964563075.1 uncultured Steroidobacteraceae bacterium
GAGAGCAGGGTGGACTTGCCGCAGCCGGACGGGCCGGCAATGGAGACGTACTCGCCGGTCTTGATTTCCAGGTGTATTCCTGAAAGCGCGTGAGTTTCGATTTCGTCCGTCAGGAAGACTTTGCTGACGTCTTCGAGCTGGATCAGGACTGAGTTGTTGGCACGATTCATCTGGCAGTCTCGGTGTACCTTTTAAGTAGCCGGCTAATTCAATCGGATACGGTCGTGGTCGTCCCATTGCGAGGTGTCCGACAGGATCACCCGATCCCCGGGCTTGAGCCCACTGACCACCTCGATCGTATTCACAGAGCTGCGCCCCAAGCGCACGGGGGTGCGAATCGCGTACAGCCCGTTGGGATCCAGTTTGAACATGCCCACGACACTTTTCTCTTGCCCGAAGGCAGGCCTGCCGACGAACACGACGTGCTCGAGCCGCTCCAGCTGGATGGTTCCATCGATTGAAAGGTCGGGGCGCGCGCCGGGAGGGAGCTCTCCCGTGAGTGAGACGTCTACCAGCACGGTGCCGTTCTGAACAGCCGGGTCGATCCTGGAGACCCGGCCTTCGACAACACCGTTTCGCGTGTCAATGGAAGCAGGCAGCCCCAGCCGGACATCTTTCGCCTGTGTCTCGGCGATCCGCACTTCAGCCTTGAGCCGCGAGGGATCGGCCACGCGGGCAAGATTGGCACCAGCTGCGACCTGGGCGCCGATCTCGACAGGCACGACCTGCAGTACCCCGGCCATGCCCGCGCGCACGTCGAGCGCATCGAGCTCGTCCTGTCGGAGCTTCGCTTGTGTTCGCACCCGATCGACCTCGGCAGCCTTCATGGCCAGCTGCGGTGCAACGCCGTCCCTGGCGAACGCAAACCGCTTCTGTTCGATGGTATTACGCGCCTGTGCCTGCTCGGCCGTGACTTTCGACAGTCTCATGTCGAGCTCGGAAACGAGGCCTTTCTTGAAGAGCTCCTCGTTGACCTGAGCACGCAGCTTCGCTTGTTCGAAATCGGCCTTGGCGGCCGCGGCGGTCGATTCGGCAGCCAGCAGTCCGCTCTCCAGCTGGACCTTGAAGCTCTGGAGGTCGGCTTCCGCCGCTTTCAATTGCGAGGCGGCATCTGTCGCCACCTGTGCGACCTCCGGATTGCTCAAGACCAGAATCACATCGTCCGGCTTAACGTCAGCGCCCGGATGCAGCAAGATGCGATCGACGCGGCCGGCGGAGCGCGCAGCAATCCAGGAGATTTGCTCTGGCACCAAGGTGCCGATCCCGCGCACGTCCCGCAGCATTTCGCCACGCTTTACCGTGTCGACCCACACGAGGCTTCGCTCGACAGTGGGAGCGGCGGGCTTGAGTTGGCTGATGGCGACCGTGATCCCAACCAGCGCCAGCAAAACTCCGCCGACAACAATCCAGCGTTTGCGCCGCCGGCGAGTCTGGTCAGTGCGCGGTTGATCCATACCGCATACAAAGCATCTCCTATGCCATGACGGGCGATGTTCTCTTAGTTTAATGATTCTATGTTGAATATTCCCTTGGAGAAGGCGGGTTACCAGCGTCTCGAGGTGGCGGATCGTCTCGATTCCGAGATGTCCGCCAGCCGTCGAATCCCACTTGTGGGAAGAGAAGGTCGCGTTGACCGCGGTGCACGCAACAGAGCGAGCTTCGTTGCGAAAGTCAGCAGAGCCGTCTGTGTGCGTAGCGGCGACAGGCGACACCAGGGCTTCTGGTTTGCCACACCGCTCGGGCGACACAGCGAGGCGTCATCGACGGCTCAGGTCGGTGGAACTGTGAGGGCGGACAACCGGGCGTGAGAGGGCGAGCGAAAGGATCCTCCTGCACCGTCACAGCTATATCCAAAGCTGGGCAGGCCGCGATGTCGGCGCTGGACTGGTTTCGCTATTTTCGACTTGCCCCGTAACCTTTCAGCAACCTTTCAACGGTCATGCGACGGCGCTGAGGCGGGGTCCTGCGTGTTCGGACCGCCGCGGATCTGGCCGCTCAGGAGGCGCCCATTATGGCCGCGCTTCCGCTGAAGCGCTGTCTGCACGACTGAGCCTGGACGCATTCCAGCGGCGATTGAGAAGAGGGGCGACCTCGCGTACACAAACAGTACAATCGGCCTCCAAGCGAAAAAGGGCGCTATCGCTCTGGTTCCAGAGTGCCGAGCGTGCGTCAGCCGAGCGGGGTACACGCCTTTAGATCTGAAACTCGCGCATCGTTGCTCCAGGCAGCGCCGGGCTGACATTGGTGGCCGCTGGCCTACGCCCCGCAACGGTCGGACCTCGCTAAGATCATGGGTTGAAAAACATCAGGTGCAGGTGACTCGTGCCCGAACTCAAGACGCCTCTGAAATCCAGGCGACCCCGGAGCATCAAGGGCCTCATGGGAGGCGGCAACGGCAGCGCGGCCCCCTCCGCAGGCGCGCTCGAGGACTCTGCCGATACGCGCTCTCGCATCATTCTCACGGCTATCGAGTCGTTCCGGGACGGAAATTTCTCCGTTCGCCTGCCGACACACTGGTCCGGGTCGGATGCCAAGATCGCCGCGGCGTTCAATCAGACCATTGCGCATCAACAACGGATCTCCTCGGAAGTCACGCGGCTGAGCGAGAGCGTCGGCAAGGAAGGCCGCCTTCGTCAGCGCATGTCGCTGCCGGGTGCCATTGGGGGTTGGGCCGAAGAGGTCGATAGCGTGAATACCCTGATGGACGATCTGGTCCGGCCGACGACGGAGATCGCGCGGACCATCGGCGCCGTGGCCAAGGGCGACCTGGCCGAGTCCATGGACCTGGAAGTGGATGGGCGGGCGCTGAAGGGTGAATTCCTGCGTTCGGCGAAGCTCGTCAACACCATGATTCAGCAGCTCTCGGTCTTCACGTCCGAAGTAACACGCGTGGCGCGCGAAGTCGGCACGGAAGGCAAGCTGGGCGGTCAGGCGCAGGTGAAGGGTGTCTCCGGCGTGTGGAAAGACCTGACCGACTCCGTGAACCAGATGGCGGGCAATCTG
>CAZLYG010000136.1:0-3620 GCA_964563075.1 uncultured Steroidobacteraceae bacterium
GAAATCGAAAAGTTCGACAGGACGACCGGACAGGCACGGCGCGACTTTCTCGAGGAGAGCGCGCCGCTCATCGCGGGAGTGGAGGAGCAGTTCCAGGAGCCGGCGCGCCGCGATCTGCTCAGCGCCGCGACGCATGCGGCTTCGGCCGCCGAGGTGGCACAGCGCACCCTGACGATGACCGGCCTGATGGCTCTCGGCGTTGCACTGCTCGTCTCGGTGCTGCTGGCGCTGAGCATCAGCCTTCCGGTTCGGCGCCTGATCGCTGCGACTCGAGAGCTTGCCGCTGGCAACCGCACGGCGCGGGCGCCAGGCGGAGGCGTAGCCGAGCTCGACGCGCTGGCGGAATCTTTCAACGCCATGGCAGACCAGATCTCGCGTGCCGAGGGAGCGTTGCGCGCCCACCAGGCAGAGCTCGAGCGCCACGTCGCCGAACGCACGCGGCAGCTGCACCACCTCGCTCACCATGACCCTCTGACACAACTGCCGAACAGAAGGCAGCTCTCGACGCGCCTGGCCGAAGCCCTGCCGCGGGCGTCCGCGAACGGGCAGCGCGTCGCCCTGCTGTTCCTGGATGTCGACAACTTCAAGTCGATCAACGACACGCTTGGCCACAGCTTCGGGGACCGCGTGCTGCAGGGGATTGCTGAGCGCCTGCATCAGACGGTCGGCGAGCACGGGATGCTGGCGCGGCTCGGCGGTGATGAGTTCACGATGCTGCTGGAGAACGTGGATTCAATCCAGGATGTCCAGGCCAAGTCCGCTGAAATCGTCGCGGCCTTCCAGCAGCCGCTGCTCATCGATGGCCGCGTACTCACGACCAGTGCCAGTGTGGGTGCCAGCCTGTTCCCCGATCACGCCGACACGGCGGAAGCGCTGCTGCGGGCGGCGGACGTCGCGCTGTTCAGCGCCAAGGAGCTCGGGCGCAACCGCTTTGCCCTCTACAGGCCCGCTCTCTACGACGCCGCTGCACAGCGATTCCGCCTCGAGCAGTCCTTGCGGCGCGCGGTCGAGGCTGGCGACCTGCTGCTGATGTTCCAACCTCAAGTGGCACTGCATACCTTCGAGGTGACGGGCCTCGAGGCGCTGCTGCGCTGGCGCAAGAGCGATGGTCGCATCGCCACGGCCACCGAGTTCATCCACATCGCCGAGAAAACGGGCCTCATCCACGAACTCACCGACTGGGTGCTGCGATCGGCCACCTCCACCGCCGCCGCCTGGCGGGCGCAGGGGTGGCACCGCGCCTGTGTGGCCATCAATGTCTCGCCGCCGCAGTTCTTCGAGCGCGACTTCGTCGACAATATCGCCAAAGCGCTCGAGGTGACCGGCCTGCCGGCCAGTGCCCTGGAGCTGGAGCTCACCGAAACCGTGTTTCAGACCGGTGCCAACACCATCGAGTCGCTGCGCCGGCTGCGGGAGATGGGTGTGTCGATCGCGCTCGATGACTTCGGCATCGGCTACTCCTCGCTCACCTCGCTCGAGCAGCTGCCTATCACCCGGGTGAAGCTCGACCGGCTGCTGATCGAGGGTGTCGACTCCAATCCGCGCTCGGCGGCCATCGTGCGCTCCATCGTTGCCCTGTGCCACGGACTGGGGCTGCAGGTCGTGGCTGAGGGCGTTGAGCGCCCCGCGCAGCTGGAATTCCTCTCGCAGTGCGGGCCGCTCGCCGTACAGGGCTACCTGCTCGCCTACCCGGTCGAGGCTGACAAGGCCGCAGCAGAGTCGGAGGCCTCGCGCGAGCGCGCGCGAGCCCTGCTCGACGCAGCCGCGAAGAAGCCCGAAAGCGATGCTGCCGGCTCACTGATTTTCGTCAGCGGTCCGGGCCGGCGCCGCACGACGAACTAACGCACATTCCGCTGGCAGCGCGACGCGCACATCCTGCATCTTAAGCGCCCATCCTGCATCCCAGGAAGGCTGACGCGAGCCGCATGGTAACGCTACCATATACCCTGCCTGCCGCTCGCAGAAGGAATGCGCATGCCGATTGTCCGAGTGCTCGCCCTCCTCCTCATCGCTGGCGCCGCTACCATCGCCAGCCCCCACGCCCGGGCGGAGGACGGGTACGAGTTGTGGCTGCGCTATCACCCGGTCGAAGACCCATGGATAGGCCGCTACCGTGCCGCCGCGGCGGAGATCGTTCCGGGTGCGGATTCAGACACTCTGCGGGCGGCGCAGGCAGAGCTGGTCAGAGGGTTGAGCGGCCTGCTGGACTTTCCCCCGCCGGTCGATACCGCCGTGGCCCAGGACGGTGCCATCGTCTTCGGCACACCGAAATCCTCGCGTGCCGTGGCGGGCCTGCACCTGGACCTCGCGGGAGTTGGTGCAGACGGCTACGTCATACGCTCGGTGACCATCGACGGACACCCGGCCACGGCCATCGCCGCGAACCGGGACATCGGCGTGCTTTACGGCGTGTTCCACTTCCTGCGCCTCATGCAGACGCGTCAGTCGCTGGACCACCTGGAGATCGCTTCGGCGCCGCGCATCCAACATCGCATTCTCGATCACTGGGACAATCTCGACGGATCGGTCGAGCGCGGCTATGCCGGAGGCTCGATCTGGCATTGGTTCACGCTCCCGCAATATCTCGACCCCCGCTACACGGACTACGCTCGCGCGTGTGCCTCGCTCGGGATCAATGGCGTCGTGCTCGACAACGTCAACGCGAGTGCCGTCGTTCTGACACCTCTGTACCTCGACAAGGTCGCTGCCCTGGCGAAGGTATTCAGGCCATACGGCATCCGGGTCTATTTGAGCGCTCGCTTCAGCTCACCCATGGAGATCGGCAGCCTCGAGACGGCGGATCCTCTCAACCCGGCGGTTGCGGCATGGTGGCGCGCCAAGGCCGATGAGATCTATCGCCTGATTCCCGACTTCGGCGGTTTCCTGGTCAAGGCGAACTCGGAAGGGCAGCCGGGCCCGCAGGACTACCATCGCACCCACGCCGACGGCGCCAACATGATGGCGGATGCCGTCGCGCCCCATGGGGGCCTCATCATGTGGCGCGCGTTCGTCTACTCGCAGAACAACACCCAGGATAGGGTCAAGCAGGCCTACAGCGAGTTCAAGCCGCTCGATGGTCAATTCCGCTCCAACGTGCTGTTGCAGGTGAAGAACGGGCCGCTGGACTTTCAGCCGCGTGAGCCGTTCCATCCGCTGTTCGGCGCCATGCCCCGGACCCCGCTGATGCTGGAGGTGCAGGTCACGAAGGAATATCTCGGCCTCAACACCAACCTCGCCTACCTCGGCACGATGTGGCAGGAAACCCTGGGTGCCGACACTTACGCAGCCGGCAAGGGCTCGACCGTGGCCAAGGTGATCGACGGCTCGCTGCTTCGGCTTCGGCAGACGGGCATGGCGGGAGTCGCCAACGTTGGCGCGGACCGCAACTGGTGCGGCTCACACTTCGATCAGGCCAACTGGTATGCGTTCGGCCGGCTGGCATGGGATCCGGACCTGTCGGCGCAGTCGATCGCCGAAGAGTGGGTGCGCATGACCTTCACCAACGATCCGGCATTCGTGCAGCCCGTCGTCACAATGATGATGGGCTCGCGCGAAGCCGTCGTCGACTACACAGGGGCGCGCGGCCACCCCCAAAAAATGGCGCGCGGCACCCAAAAAGG
>CAZLYG010000136.1:3630-11269 GCA_964563075.1 uncultured Steroidobacteraceae bacterium
CTCGGCCTCGCGCATCTCATGGCGCGCGGACACCATTATGGTCCCGCACCCTGGGACGCCAGCGAAAAGCGCGCAGATCAGAGGCCTGTGTACTTTCATCACGCGGATGCCAACGGCATCGGATTCGACCGGACCTCGAGCGGCAGCAACGCCGTCAGCCAGTACGCACCTCCGCTTGCTGCAATGCTGCAGAACGCACGGACGACACCCGAGAAATACCTGTTGTGGTTTCATCATGTACCCTGGGACTACAAGCTGCCCTCCGGCAAGACTCTGTGGACGGAGCTCGTCGAGCACTACGACCAGGGGGTACGCACGGTGCAGCAGATGCGGAAAACCTGGGCCGGTCTCTCTTCGTACATTGACCCCGAGCGCTTCACGCAGGTAACCGAATTTCTCGACGAGCAGGAGCGGGATGCGCGCTGGTGGCGCAACGCCAGCATTGCGTATTTCCAGAGTCTCTCGAAACGACCGCTGCCGGAGGGCTCCCCACCACCGGAGCACTCACTGCAGTTCTACGAGTCGGTTTGCATTCCCTACGTTCCCGGGGACCCGAATCCGCCCCGGTGCACGCGCAAGTGATCTGGGATCGGCGCGCGCAGCGCGCCGTTACTCTTCGCGGGTCGCGGCTTTGCGCGACCCGCTGCGAAGTTCGGGGCAGGGGCCCCGTAGATCAGACTACCAATCCCACATCGTGCCATCGGTAAGGCGGGCGATGGGCAACTGCTTGGGTGAATACGGGTACCGGGCCGCGAGGCGCTCATCTATCGTGACTCCGTGCCCAGGCGTCTCGCCGCAGTGCAGACGCCCGTCGCGAAACACGTAATCGCTCGGGAATACTTCCGAGGTTTCCCGGGTGTGGTGCATGTACTCCTGGATGCCGAAGTTGGGAACCCACGTATCGAAATGCAACGCCGCTCCCATGCACACCGGCGACAGGTCGGTCGCGCCGTGAAATCCCGTGCGCACCTGATGAAGGGCGGCGAAGTCGGCTACGCGGCGCACGTGCGTGATACCCCCGGCATGCACGATCGTCGTGCGGAGATAATCGATCAACTGCCTCTCGATGAGATATTTGCAGTCCCACAAGGAATTGAACACCTCGCCGACCGCGAGCGGGGTCACCGAATGCCGGCGGATCATCTCGAAGGATTGCTGGTTCTCGGCAGGCGTGGCGTCCTCCAGCCAGAACAGGCGGTAAGGCTCGAGATCGCGCGCGAGTCGCGCTGCCTCGGCCGGCGACAAACGATGATGCACGTCATGCAGCAACTCGACCTCCGGACCGTGATCCGCGCGCAGTCGCTCGAACAGCTTCGGAACGGTGATCAGGTACTGGGGCGTCGACCACTCGGTCTCCAGCGGCAAAACGCTCTCCGCCGGCTCATAGGCGTTCTTCGTGCTCGAGACGCCGTAAGGCTTCTTCACTCCGGGGACACCGCTCTGAACACGAATGGCTTTGTAACCCAGCTGGATGAAGCGGCCGACCTCGGCACTGGCCGCGTCGATATCCTTGCCGTTGGCGTGACCGTACACGAGAGCGCCCTCGCGCGAGCGCCCGCCGAGCAGTTGGTACAACGGCAATCCCGCAAGCTTCGCCAGGATATCCCACAGCGCGACGTCAACCGCGGCAATGGCCGTCATCGTTACGGGGCCGCGGCGCCAATAAGCGCCGCGATACAGAAACTGCCACGTATCTTCGATTCGCCCGGCGTCGCGGCCGATGAGATTCGGAATGACGTGTTCCTGCAGGTACGCGGCCACGGCCAACTCGCGGCCATTGAGCGTCGCATCGCCTGTCCCGAACACGCCGGACCGCGTTTCGATCTTCAGGGTGACGAAATTGCGCCCGGGACAGGTGACAATCACTTTCGCAGCTACGATAGTGCGATCGCGCGCCGAGCCTTGCGCAGAAACTCCTCCACTCGCCTCAACCATTGCCCATGCTCCTAGAAAAGATTGCCCGTGCCTCGAGCGCCGCCGCCACGCTGGCAGCCGTGCTGATCCTCGTCCCGTTCACAGCCCGTGCGCAAGCGCCTTCCGTCGCGTTCGACTGGTTCGAATACTCCGGTCACGACGCAGTGTTTTCCACCCCGCTGCCGCACGGGCAATACTGCAATCCCATTCTCGCGGGCTTTTACCCGGATCCGAGCATCACCCGCGCGGGCGACCGGTTCTATCTCGTCAACTCCACCTTCACGTATTTCCCAGGTATCCCGGTATTCGAGAGCACCGACCTCGTGCACTGGCGCCAGATCGGCAACGTGATCGACCGCCCGGCGCAGCTCAAATTTGCCGGCCTGAGCGTCTCGCGCGGCGTGTTTGCCCCGGCGATCTCGTTTCATGCGGGCACGTTCTACGTCATCAACACCGCGGTGGATGCCGGCGGCAACTTCATCTCCACGACCGATAATCCCGCCGGGCCGTGGTCCGACCCGATCTGGCTTCCGCAGCTCGATGGAGCCATCGACCCGTCGCTGTTCTTCGACGAGGATGGCAGGACCTACGTGCTCAACAACGGGCCGCCGCCGGGCAGAGCACAGTACGAGGGGCATCGCGCGATCTGGATCCAGCAGATCGATCTCACGTCGCATCAGCTCGTGGGACCGCGCAGGGTGTTGGTCAACGGCGGCGTTGACCCTGCGAAGAAGCCGATCTGGATCGAGGGTCCGCACCTGTACCGGCATGCCGGCTGGTATTATTTGATGTGTGCGGAAGGGGGCACGAGCACGCAGCACTCGGAGGTCGTGTTGCGCAGTCATTCGCCCTGGGGACCGTTCGAGGCGTTCGCGGGCAACCCGATCCTGACTCAGCGCGACCTGCCGCCGGATCGCCCCGACCCGATCGCCAACGCCGGCCATGCCGATCTGGTGGCCACCGCTGCGGGTGACTGGTGGGCGGTGTTCCTGGCCTCGCGCGTCTACGGCAAAGTTCACTACAACACGGGACGCGAGACCTATCTGCTTCCGGTGCACTGGCGACACGGTTGGCCCGTGATCCTGGACCACGGTACAGCGATCCCCACCATTGCACCCGCTCCCGCGCTTCCCAACCAGGAACCGGGCGCGCCTCCCACCACGGGCAATTTCACGTGGCGGGACGAATTCGACTCCACGACAGTGCGCCCAGAGTGGCTGTACGTGCGGGTTCCCAACGAGCAGACACCTTGGCTGGACCTGCGGAGCCGGCCCGGGTGGCTGACAATCCATCCGTTGCGCGACTCGCTCGACACTCTCGGGAATCCGTCGTTCCTGGCGCGGCGCCAGCAGCACCTTTCGTTCGATGCCAGCACCTCCCTGGAGCTCCCGACTGTGGCCGGAGTCGCGGCGGGACTGGCCGCTTTTCAGAACGAGAAGTTCTGGTACTTCTTCGGCGTGCGGCTCACCGACGCCGGTCCGCAACTGTTCCTGCAGAAGAAGGGCGGTCAGGAGACGCTTGCGTTGGGCCAGATGGCGCTCAAGCCGCGCAACGCGATCAAGCTGCGGATCAGCGGGAACGCGGGGCAGTACTCGTTTTACTACGACGAAGACCGCGGTGGTTGGAAGCCCTTCAAGGAGAATGACGACGGAACCATCCTCAGCACCGATGTTGCCGGCGGCTTCGTGGGAGCGGTGGTTGGCCCTTATGCGCGCGCTGAGTGAGGTCATTGCAGCAGTGCTGAGCGCAAACGCGGCACCAGCGCGTGAACGATGACAAGGGCCAGCAGGTATGCGGAACCCGCCATGATGAATACCGCGAGGTAGCTACCGGTCCTCTGCAGCAGGAACCCGACGACTGTCGAGACGCATACGCCGCCAACGGCACCCGCAAAACCTCCCAGGCCGACCACCGAGCCGACGGCTCGCGTCGGGAACATGTCCGAAGTGAGCGTGAACACATTGGCGGACCAACCCTGATGCCCGGCCGTCGCCAGGCCGAGCAAGCCGACCGCAACCCAGGGGTTGTGCACGCCCGGGACCAGGACGATCGGGACGACAGCCAGTGCACAAACGAGCATGGCGCTCTTGCGTGCACGATTCACCGACCAGCCGCGCCTGATGAAGCGTCCCGCGATCCAACCGCCGGCGATGCTGCCGGCATCCGACATCAGGTAGATCGCAACCAGCGGCGCACCGAGCTCCGTCAGACTCAAGCCATATTGGCTGTTGAGGAACTTCGGCAGCCAGAA
Source organism: uncultured Steroidobacteraceae bacterium (assembly GCA_964563075.1). Classification (GTDB taxonomy): domain Bacteria; phylum Pseudomonadota; class Gammaproteobacteria; order Steroidobacterales; family Steroidobacteraceae; genus 13-2-20CM-66-19. Next base: position 7,796 of record CAZLYG010000136.1, read on the forward strand.
GAGGAAGAACCACCAGATCGGGTCGGTCAGCAGTTTCGCCACTGCGAACGCCCAGGTCTGCCGCAAGCCGAGCAGACGCAGCCATGGGACTCTTTCCCCGGCTTCCGCCGGATCGCTGCGAATGAAGGCGAGCTCCTGTGCCGTCACACGCGAGTGCTGCGCCGGCGGCCGGTAAGTGGTCAGCCACAGGACGAGCCAGGTAGCGCTCAGCACGCCGGTGAACACGAACGCGAACGGCCAGCCCCAGGTCACCGTCACCCAGGGTACGACCAGGGGGGCAACGATCGCGCCGATGTTGGCCCCCGCGTTGAAAACGCCCGTGGCCAGAGCTCGCTCGCGGCGTGGAAACCATTCCGCGACCGTCTTGATGGCAGCCGGGAAATTGCCTGACTCCCCCAGCCCGAGGAAGAAGCGCGCCAGTGCAAAACCGACCACGGTACGCGCCAGCGCATGGCTCATGGCCGCGAGGCTCCAGATGCAGATCGCCAGCGCGTAGCCGATGCGCGTGCCCAGGCGATCTATCACGGCCCCGGCACACAGCATGCCGATCGCATAGGCGGTCTGGAACGCATCCACGATGTAGGCGTACTGCTGCTCGCTCCAGCCGATGACGTGGCCGAGCGTCGGTGCAAGCACGCTGAGCACGCCCCGATCGACGTAGTTGATGGTAGTCGCGAAGAACAGCAGTGCGCAGACACGCCAGCGATATCTGCCCATCGCGGTCGAGACGCCCTCGCTCAGGTCCCCCGCTACCAAGAGAGCCTCAGGTGAGGAGGAGCCATCCCTGGCCCCTCCGGGGAGTCGAGCTCAGAACTTGCCGCGGAACCCGACCATGAGCGTGCGGCCGGGGTTGTACTCGGTGAACGTGGCGTTCGAGAACTGGAAGTACTGGCGCAGCTTCGCATCGAAGATATTGGTGGCATCGAAGGTGAGCTGGAATTCGTGGCCCCAGCCCAGTAGCTTGGACAAATCCACGATCGATGAGAAGTCCCATTCCGTGTAGTTGGCCTCGAACAGGGCCGCCAGTGGGATGCCGTTCTGGTTGGCGTTGGCGATCTGGGAGCCTTCGTTGAACACGGTCGAGAGCCGGAACTCCCACGGCCCGTGCTCGTAGTAGGCCGTCGCGTTGTAGGTGTGGGGAGCCACGCCCAGCGCCGTCGCCGGCGCGGCGCCGGTACCGTGCTGATCCACGAGCGTGAAGTTCGCCTGGAAGCCGAATCCATCGAGATTGAAGCGATCCAACAGGAAGTCGAGCGGTTGCACCCAGTTGAACTCGTAGCCGTTGACGGTCAGCGCACCGCTGGCATTCACCTGCTCGGTCAGCACCACGGTAGCCGTATCGGGACCCCCGGCTTTAGTGAGCGCCAACTGCTGCGTGGGCGACAACGTGGCGTAGGTAATGCCGTATTGAGCAAGATACGAGAAGGGGAACGTCGTGTTCTGATTCGCCGTGAACCCGGTCAGTCGCTTTCTGAAGGCGGTGGCGCTGATGTAGCCTTCCTGTCCGGTGTAGTACTCCGCTCCCAGGTCGATATTCTCCGAGATGTAGGGCTTCAGGGCAGGATTGCCCTGGGAGCCGGTTTGCGCGGAGGGGTCGACGAAGGAGACGCCGGGGAGCATGGCGCTCGGGTCGGCGCGCGTCAGTGTCTTCGACAGCGCGAGCCGGAGAATGGTGTTATCGGAAGCGTTGAAGGCCACTTCGCCGGCGGGGAGCACGTTGTGGTACACGTTCTCCGTGTACACGAAATTGAGCACATTGGGATACAGGCCGCCATCCTGCGAGCTCTCCACCGTCGAGGTATTGGCGATGATGTTGCGGTTGTCGGGAATCGACACGTAACCGCCGATCGTCTGGTCCGTACGCACATAGCGTGCCCCGGCGTCATATCGCAGACGGTGGTCGTAGATCATCGTGTCGCCGACCAGCTGCAGGTAGAAGCCCTTGGTCTTCTCTTCCACGAAGCCGGCGTTGGCGCTGGTGTTGGAGGACGTCGCCGTCGGCGTGGCGCCGGGATACGCACCGTCGTGATAGTAGCCGTAGTTCGTGGCGTTCTCGAACGCCGGCCAGTTGACGGCTACGAATCCAGCCGAGCTCGGATACAGGTAGGAGGGCACGGCGCCCTGCGGCACCAGGGAGCCTGAGTAGGAGACAGTGCCGCTTCTGCCGGTGGTATACCCCGTCCCATAGGCAGGATACCGCGGATAGGGATCCGGCACTGTTGCCTTGGCGGGGTACGCCGGGAACAGCGGCGGCGTGGTCGTTGCGAGTCCCTCGCACGGTGGCTGCGCGTTCGGGCCAAGTATGAACGTGCTCGGGCTGTCACCGCACGTGGCGTTCTGCCACGCCTGGCTGTTATCGGTAGCGGAGATGTTGCGCAGCACGTCGTCGTAAGCGAAGCCGGCCTCCAGCTGGATGTCCTTGATCTTGCCGAAGGTGAAATTGCCGCGGACACCCTTGGTCTGGGTGCTGCGCTTCTCGTCCTGGATGTTGACGCGCGAGCCGGAATTCCAGCCGAAGTTGGCGGGATCATCCAGGTTCAAGCTGCTGCTGATCGTCGGAATACCGCCGCCGTTGTTGTTGAAGTTGACCACCATGCCGGCCCCCGCCGGCGTAGAGACGACCACGGAAGGGACCTCGCGATGGAAGCTGCTCTGGGTCTTGTTGGCCTGCAGATCCATCGAGACCCAGTCGTTGATCTTCCAGTTGAGGCCGGGGTTCACGCCATAGAAGTTGACCGTCTCGATGTAGGGTCGGTACTCGAGGAAAGCCTGCGCGTTTGCGTAGGTGCCGCTGGTGACGACGCAGCCCTGGGAACAGTCGGAGCGATCGACCGTCATGTTGAGGGGGATGGCCGAACCGTTGCGGCCCACCCAGTCCATGTCGAAGCGCCGCTCGTTGTTCTTCTTGTGGCCGTACATCGTGTCCACATAGAAGTGCAGATCGTCGGTGGGGCGATACTCGAAGCTCGCGACACCGTTGAGCCGATCCCGTGCGCCCACCTCGTCCGAAGGACGTCCGAGGCGCGGGATGATGGCGTTGTCGATCTGCTGGATGGTCAGGCCCGGGTTGTGCGCCAGCAGGAAGTTCTCGTCGATCGGGGTTCCGGCGACCAGGCCGGCGCCGGCGCCGGCCGGGACCGTGGCCGGGATGGTCCAGTTGCCGCCGCCGGTGCTGTTGCATCCGCTGGTGGCGCCGCACTGGGCCGCCGACAGGTTGGGATTGGTCCAGCCGATTGTCTCGAAGCCCTTCACGTCGATCTTGTCGGAGAGGCCCACGACACCGACCAGTGCACCGAAACCGTTATCCCAGGTCTTGCTCGCGAGCAGCGAACCGCGCTCACCGGGGTTGGCGACGCCTTGATTCTGGGTCATCTGCGCCGAGTAGGTCAGGTGCGTGCCGGGGTTGTCGAACGGCCGCGCGCTGCGCATGTTCACCGTGCCAGCGGCGCCGCCTTCGAGCATGGCGGCGGATGT
>CAZLYG010000137.1:0-11262 GCA_964563075.1 uncultured Steroidobacteraceae bacterium
CGGAGATGATGCTGGCGGTAATAGCGGTGCGAATATCCAATCCCAGCAGCCCAACGAGCAGCGGCACGATGAAGATGCCGCTCGCCATTCCGAGCACGCCACCCAGCAGGCTCGACGCCAGCGAGATCGCAAACAATTGCGCTCCCAGCATCAGCGTCATCGGCTCACACCCGCCCGATCACTTGTCTACACCCGGGTCAGCCGCTTACCGGCTGGGGCGGCGGAACCGGGCCGAGCACCTTCTCCAGCGACAACCCGAGCCCCAGCAGTTGCCGGTCGGTTCCCGGCAGGGCATCGAACTCCATCCCGACAGGGAGTCCGCCGGCGGTCATGCCCGCTGGCAGTACCAGCCCACACAGGCTGGCGCAGCTCCCGATCGCGACCTGTCGTCCGATGGAAGTGAACAGCGGAACGGCGTGGCCATTGATCTGCAGGGTGACGGGGTCCCCCTGGGGAAAGGCAGCCGTGAGGGAAGGTGCAAACGCCAGCGCATCGATGCGATTGGCGCGGAAGAAAGCGATGGCGTCCGCTTTGATCTGCTTTTGCTTCTGATCCTGCGCGCGCAGTTCCTCCTCACGGAAGGGACGGGCACTCTCGTCCAGGAGACCCTTCAGATTGGGGCTCGCCTCGGAGAGCAGCTGCTCGAGCGACACACCCGTACCCTCCTCGGCCAGAAAATGCCTCAAACCGCCGAACAGCTCATACCTGAGCAACGCCTGCTCGACTTCGGACGCCGCGCGCAGTGAGCGTGGGAGCTCCGTGGGTACGATCTCCGCCCCCGCAGCCTTGAGCCGGTCGAGCGCGGCCGTGACGATGCGGCCGCACTCGGCATCGATGCCTTGCAACAGAAAGTCCGAAGTTCCGATCCTGCGGCCTTGCAGAGGAAGCGCACGCACCGGGGTGTGCTCTCCCCTGGCAGCGGAATCGAAGAGAATGACATCGGCGACCGAGCGCGCCAGTGGGCCTACCTGGTCGAATCGTCTGTGACTGAGCGGCATCATCCCGTCGTCGGGGTATCGCTCGAACGTCGGCCGGAGGCCGACGAGTCCACAGAACGTCGACGGCACGCGGATGGACCCGTAGGTGTCCTCGCCAATCGCCAGCGGGGCGAACCGGGCGGCGACGGCAGCTGCGGAGCCACCGCTGCTGCCGCCAGGAGTGCGCGTCCGATCGTAAGGGTTGAGGACGGGGCCGAATGTGCCGTTGTTGGTCGTCCAGCCGCAGGAGAGCTCGTGGAGATTGGTTTTGCCCATGATGATCGCGCCCTGGGCGAGCAGCGGACGCAGAACGCCGGCATCGGCTTTGGGCGTGAAACCCCGCAGGGCACGCGTTCCGTTGGAAGTCGGCAGGGACTTCGTGTCGATACTGTCCTTCACCGCGATCGGCAACCCGTGGAGCAGTCCCAACGGACCCCCATGAGCGCGCCTCTCGTCCGCAGCTCGCGCTGCCTGCAGCACGTTCTCGGGACGCAGAGTTATGAACGCATTGAGTCCTCGCCATTTGTCGGCCCTGCTCAGCAATGCTTGTGCATAGTCCTCGGCTTTGAGATCGCCGCTGCGCATCGCGGTTACGGCTTGCGTGGCGGTCAGATCGGTGAGATTGCTCTGGTTGCTGGCCAGCGCGACCAGCGGAGAAGTCGCCGCCGCGAGAGCGAGCGCTGACGACTGCCGCATGAGCTCACGGCGCGTGAATGGATTCGCAGATGGGCCTTTTGTCATTTTGTGACACCAGAGTAGCGTAGATGGATCAGCGGATAGGGCCGGCCCTGGCCGTCAACCGTAGAGCGACCACAAGGCTCGAACCCGAGCCCTGCGTAGAACCGTCGTGCCTGTACATTCTGCTCGTTGACGTCGGCGGCGAGGTCCGGGTAACGCCTGAGCGCGCTCTCCACGAGAGTACGGCCTACTCCGCGACGATGATACTCCGGGTCGACAAACAGGGCCTGCAGGTGACCGTCCTCGACCAGCATGAACCCAACCGCCCGATCGGCCTCATCCACGGCGAGATCCAGGGATTTCCCCGGAAGAAACGCAGCCACTTCTGCCTCGATATCGCGCCGGTCCCCGGGCTCCAGGAACTGATGGGTGGCATCCACAGCACGGCGCCAGATTTCCATGACCCGTGGGCCCTCTGCCGGCAGTGATTTGCGGAGTCTCATCATGGGTGCAGCTCTCGAGGAGATGCCGCAAGCCCAAGGGCAAGCTATGATCCGCCCTCTTCTACAAAACGGCATCCAGGGGAGCTTCGCATGAACATCCGAGTCCTCGCCATGACCGCCGCTGCGGTCGCTCTCTCGAGCGCCCTGCCGGCAGAGGCCGCACCGTCCGGGGTATCGCTCAATGCTGCCCGAGTGGGCGCCGTCGATGTGGCCGCCGATGAGAAGTTCTACGAGGCCGCCTTTGGCCTGCACGAAGTGCGGCGGTTCGAGTTCCCCGGCGGGGTGGAAGTTCTGATGAACTTCGGTGCCACCGCCGATGCGGCCAAGGCTAACTCGGCGCCGCAGATCGTCATCATGCAGCGCAAGTCCGACCCCACGGACGATACCGTCCCGCACCTGATCTTCACGGTCACTGACATCAAAGCCACGGTGGCTGCCCTCAAAGCCGCGGGCGGCAAGATGGACAGCGAGCCGCGCGAGTTCGGCAAGACCGGCATCATGATCGGCATGGGCATCGACCCGGCTGGCAATCGCATCGAGATGATCCAGCAGCCGAAGAAGTAGCCGCGGTCAGCGCGCGCGCCCACGCAATAAATCATCCGCGCGCGGCGGAACCCACGGAACGCGGATCGAGCACGTGGCACGCCCGCCACTCACCTCGATCTGAAAACCGGCGCCCTGGGCGAAACGCAGATCGCCGAGATGCCACGCATTGCCGTAGCGGAATGCGAAGGGCGCCCGCGCGAACTGCATCAGTGCCGCTGCCCGGCAGTTGTCGTGCACCAGGTGGCGCAGCTGCGCCTTCGACATCGAATACTCACCGAACCACAAAATCTCCGCAGAGGTGGGGGCAGCCACCGGTGTCGCCGGAGGTGACGGCGGCAGCTTCGTAGCAGCATCGGAGGTGGTTCCAACACCGGAGCGGGATTGGGATCGGCCGCTGGTGGGCCGCAAGGGGAAAACGGTCGGACAGTGGCGAACAGGGACAGACCCCGGCGCGACAGACAACAGCCCATGACGAACAGTGTAGAGATCGCCGCGAGTCTGCAGAAGGAGCACTTCCCAGCACACCGGGTACGTGGGAGCGGGTGTGAGAATGTGGTCGAGCGTGTGATACCCGCGAAACGAGCTGTCAGCGATCGCATCCGTCCGACTCGCTGCCACCGCCCCGCAAGCCACGGATACCCCGACAATTACCACCGTCGCGGCGGTGCTCGTCAGCGCGGCGGCGCGGGGTGAGGCATGCTTTCCAACGACCAGTAACCCCAGAGCAACGACGACGATGGCCAGCTCAATGAGCGGCTCGCCCCGGTGCATCCAGAGTGCCGCGGCGACAGCCGCTGACAGTGCCAGTGCCATGAGCACACGCGCAACCCGCGAGCGCACAACAAACACGAGGGGTGCGCTGGCCAGCCAGAAAAGCGGCTCCGCAATGAAAATCGAATCTCCGTAGAACCAGCGATTATCGAACGGCCAGAACGGATGCACGCCGTAGCTGTTCAGGGTGTCCATCCCCAGATGGAGCAGCGTGCCGAAAACGGCGACCAGGGCCAGATGGAACCGATCGCGCGCCGCAGGCACCAGGCGGCGCGAGTGCATCCACCACTCGGCGCCGGCATAGAGCAGGCCCGCCAGCACCAGGCAACCCAGCACCGTATGCGTGTACCCGCGGTGCTCGAGCATGTAGGCGAGCCTTCGGTCGGAGGCCGTATAGCTCCATGCGAGATCGACATCAGGAGCATTACCCCCGATCGCCGCCAGAACTACGAACAGCGTGCGGCGCGCACCCTGCGGCAGGCCCGCTTCCGTCCCCCGTGTGCAGCGGGCGAAGGACTCGCCGGCGGCCAGCCCGATCAGGGTATGAGTAAGGTTTTCCAAGTCTGGACCTGTGAAATGGACGCCCGGAACGCCGCCGGACAGCCTTCCGGGACCCGAAGGGCCCGACATTTTACTGTGCCACACTCTGCTGTAGAGTCCACCAACGAAGAACAACTCAAGGGGTGGATCCGTGCACCGGCGAACGACCCTCCAACGAGCCGCACTCGCGGCAGTCCTGCTCATACTCGGCGCACTGCTGCCGGGCGCGCACGCGATATTTGCAGATACTCCTGGGGCGCCAGGCTCTAACGGCAAGGCCGCGGACGCCGCCACCGAGCTCTCCCAGGTGCTGACGCAAGCCGTCGCGCGTGGCGATACTCCCGCGGTCGTCGGTTTGATCGTCGATCGCCGCGGGGTGTTGTACGAGGGCGCTGCGGGCAAGCTCAATGGTGCGGGGGCATTGCCGGCGAATGCGATTTTCAACATCGCTTCGATGACCAAGCCGGTCACTTCGGTGGCCATCATGATGCTCGCCGAACAGGGCAAGCTGTCGCTCGAGGACCCGGTCTCGAAGTATCTGCCCGGATTCGACCACCTGCAGGTCATCACGAAGTTCAACGCGAAGGACGGGACTTACGAGACACGCCCGGCGAAGCACGTCATGACCGTGCACCACCTGCTCACGCACACCTCGGGGATCGGCTACGGCTTCACCAACCCGATCGTGGCCCGCCTGCAGCAGGGCAATCAGAAGCAGGAGTGGGAGCTGCCGTTGCTGAGCGATCCAGGTGAGCAATGGCACTACAGCGCGAGCACACGAGTGCTGGGCCTCATCGTGGAGAAAGTCGCCGGAGAGGACCTGGAGAGCTGGTATCAGGAGCACATCTTCCGCCCGCTCGGGATGCACGACACCTCCTTCGCGGTGCCGCGGGACAAGCAGGTCCGTCTCGTCACTCCCCTCGCCCACAAGGACGGCCGATTCGAAGGGCGCAGCAACGGGCCCGTGCCGGCGACACCGACGCCCCCGTATCGGGGCGACGGCGGACTGTACTCAACGGCCAGCGACTACGGGATTTTCATCCGCATGCTGCTCAACGGCGGACATCTCGGCCAAACCCGCATCCTCAGCGAGAAGTCCGTGCAGGAGATGGGCAGGAACCAGATCGGCACGGTCATGGTGACATTGCAGCCGGATGCCATGCCCGATCTGACACGCCCGTTCCCGCTGGGCGCCGGCCACGACAAGTTCGGGTTCGGTTTCCAGGTCACGGCCGACACGCCCGAGGCGCATGTCTATCGGCGGCCCGGGAGCTTGAGTTGGGCGGGCATTTTCAACACCGAGTTCTGGATCGACCCGCGCACGGGGATTGGCGGAGTGTTGATGATGCAGTTCCTGCCGTTTTACGACGAGGGGGCTATTCGCACCCTGCGCGAGTTCGAGGCCGCGACGTACCGGCAATTCGCCCGGTGAGCCGGGCGGTGCGGTAGCCCCGGCACGCCCGCGGCTCCGGGCACTGCCGCGCGGCCAGCGCGATGTCGCAGCTCCGGGGCAGTTCCGCGAGGCCAGGGCGGGGCTATGGCCCCGCCAGCGCCTTCTGAAACTGCGTGCTCTGCAGCATCGAGCTCACGGTGTTGACCAGAGCATCGGCAAGAACCTCTTCGTAGTTCTCGAGCTTGTAGGAGCGACCGAAGCGAGTCGCTTCGCCCGAGGCCAGGCCGCTCCAGAGGACCTTGCCATTATCGCCAACGAGCGTCAGGTGCACCGCGACCTCTCCCTTGTACGTACCGGTCTCCCTGACAAAGAACTGTCGGACCTCGCCGCGAATCGTCACCGCGCCATTGCTATCGACGGTTTTCATACCTGCGCGGTCGAACAGCTCGCGCATGTGGGTGCTCACGAACGCGCCGACGTCATCGCGCGTCGTCACAGGTTTCGGATGGGCGTCATCCTCACGGTTCTCGCCGATCGCCTCCTTGTCTGCCCGCGCGTCCTGGAACGTCTGGAACTCGATCGACGTGCCGGGCATCTGCACGGCAGCGAGCTTCAGATCTGAAGTCGGTTTCCACTGCAGGGGTACCTGTTCCAGCAGGGCCGTGCTCGCGTAGGCAACCACCGTAAAGACACCCAGAAACATGAGAAAGAACAGTCGTGCACGCATGAGTATTTTCCCCGGGTCTTCGCCATTATGCGCTCAGCCGCGCGGCACGATCCTGAGCAGCGCTCCGTCGCCCGTGAGCACGTAAATGTTACCGTCGGGCCCCTGACGGACGTCGCGGATGCGTTGGTTGCGCTCGCCCAGGAGCCGCTCCTCGCCAACCACACGCTCGCCCTGGAGAATCAGCCGAACCAGCGCCTTGCCCGCCAGTGAGCCGACGAACAGGTTATCCTTCCACTGCGGAAACCGGTCGCCGGTGTAGAACATCATTCCGGAAGGGGCGATGTCGGGGAACCAGTAATAAAGGGGCTGCTCCATCCCGGCCATGGCGGTACGCCCCGAGCCGACCGGCTTGCCGGTCGTGTATTGCAGGCCATAGGAGATCACCGGCCAGCCGTAGTCGCGGCCGGAGCGGATGACATTCAGCTCATCGCCGCCCGCAGGGCCGTGCTCGACCTCCCACAACTCGCCTGTCCTGGGATTGATAGCCGCGCCTTCCGGGTCGCGGATACCGAACGCAAACACGTCCGGAGGCACCAGAGGATCGCTGAGGAACGGGTTGTCCTTGGGAATCGTCCCGTCGGTGTTGATCCTGCTCACCCGGCCGGCGAAATTCTTCCGGATGGTGACGTTGGTCTCGTAACCGTTGCGCCCGCCGCTCAAATCACTGTTGTAGAAGCGGAAACGGTCAGCGCCGGTCGCATAGAGCGTCCCATCGGGAGCGAACGCCAGGCGCCGCTCGGCGCCCTCGAGGATGACTGCGACATTCTCCAGGTGCGACTCGTCTTCACTGAGGCGCGCCCGCGCGACCTGTTCCATGCCAAGACGCATCCTGCGCCGCTCCGCCACGGAGACGTTGAACACCCGATCGCAGGCAAACTCGTTGGGCCAGAAGCCCGCCGGCTCGCCCGGCGGAGGGGCGAAATAGGAGAAGTAGACCAGGCGGTTATGCGCGAAGTCAGGATCGAGGACGATGTCGTGGAAACCCTGGGCCGCAACCGTCTTGACCGGTGGCACTCCATCGACCGCGCAATGCACGCCGTCCTGCCTCACGAGGCGCAGAGTGCCTTTCATCTCGGTGACGAGCATCTTGCCGTCGGGCAGAAAGGCTACCGACCAGGGCGAGGCCAGGCCCGTCGTCACGGTCTGGACGGCAAACGCGGTCGAGGACTTGCGCGTCGGCGCATCGGTCTGACCTGCGAAGGCGGGCTTGGGCTTCGGCATCGATGCCGGTGTCTGCTCGTCGGCCGTGAAGTTGTTGGGAGGAGACTTCGAGGCGGGTGCGGGATCCGCCCCGAAGGCGGCAGGGGCAAGGATCGCAAGCGCCGCAGCCACGGCCGCGGCGTACCCACGTGAGTGATTCATGTCGTCTCCGGTATGGGCCCGGGATGGGCGCGCTATGAGCACTGATCAGCAGGGTCGGCGAAGCGTAGCTCAGTCGTCGCGCGGCTGCTCATCCGGAGTATCGCCCGGATCCGGATCGTCCACCGGACGCGCGGGTTCCTCGGGGGTGTCAGGAATCGATCCGGGAATGTGCGGCTTCGGATGCTCAGCGGCCGAACGCAGGCTAAGGCCGACGGACCGATGCCCGGCCGGCACCCGGGGGCGAGCCCCGGTCAGCGGCGCGACAGCCACGCCAGCACCGAGATGACGACACTGATGAGCAGCATCGTCGTGATGGGAAAGAAGAACTTGAAGTGCGGCCGGTCGATGACGATGTCTCCCGGGAGATGAAACAGCGGCAGCCGCCGGATCCAGGGCCACAACAGCCCTGCGACGAGGAGTACCGTGCCGAGAATGACGAGCAGGCGGTTCATGGGACCGGCCGGCGGCCCTCAGCCGCGCTGCTCGCGGAACAGTCCGAGCTTCTCCTGCACGATCTGATCGGAGTAGCTGAAGATTACGGCCTCATCGGTCGCCTCCAGCTCCAGGAACTGCCAGCTAGGCACCACGAACAGATCATGCGGCTGCCAGGAAAAGCGCCGCTCGCCGATGCGCACGCGGCCGGTGCCCTCCACGATCACGAAAACGGTGCCCGAGGTACAGCGGTAAGGTTGCGTCCTGAACCCCCGCGGCAGCAGTTGCATCGCGGTGGACAGGGTCGGCATGGCCGGGCCGCCGTTGAGCGGGTTGATATAGCGCATCTTGAAAGAATGACAGGCATCTGGATCGCGCAGCCGCCGCAGCTTCTCCAGCGCCTCGCGGGTTGCGCGATAGGGATAATTGAAAATGGGTGAGGTCTGTCCGCGGGCCTGGAAATCCACAGGCAGCAGATTGCGGCCGGCTTCCGCGTAGGCGCTCCCTTCGGGACGCGTGAGCGGATAAGCACCCCCGGGATAGTCCTCGCGGAAACTGGCGTCCAGGAGGTTGACGATGTGCATGTCGAGCCCGTCCAGCCAGACCATCGGCGCATCCGATTCGTTGCCATGGTCATGCCAGGTCCACGATGGAGTGATCACGAAGTCGCCGGGCTCCATCATCGTGCGTTCGCCGTCAACCGCGGTGTAGGCGTCCTTGCCTTCGATGATGAAACGCAACGCCGCGGCCACATGCCGATGGGCGGGCGCGATCTCGCCGGGCCGGATGATCTGCAGACCTGCAAACAGGCTCCGGGTAATGCGGGACTGACCCGGCATCCCGGGGTTCTCCAGGATCAACACGCGCCGCTGCGCCTCCTCCGTGGAGATCAGATCGCAGGCCTCGATGAGATAGGGACGGATCCGCTCGTAGCTCCAGTGAGCCGGCAGGCAGGGAGACTGGGGCGTCTGCGTTACCAGGCCATGCAGCACGCGCCACAGCGGGGCGAGGCTCTCCTGCGCCGCCCGCTCATAGAACGCCCCCCTGCCCGCCTCGGCAGCCCGATTAACGGTCTCGACCATGCCGTCGTCGTTCACGTGACCCCTTCTGGCGCGCCCAGCGCGTCGTTCACGGCTGCAAGCCTAACACCCCTGGAGAACGGGAACGAAATCGCCGCTACGCCAGAGCAGACGTCGGCGGCCAGGAACGATTGCCGGCCGCTCGCGTTGGTTCATCACAATGTGCAACACGAGGAGGCTGGCATGCTGAGCCGTCCATTGCCGGTACTATTGACTGTGACACTGTCGGCACTGCTCTCTGGCGTGGCCGTTGCCCACACCTACGAGCGCTGTGACGCCGACGGTGACCACTGCGTGCGGGTCACTTGCGACCACGATGGCGATCGTTGCTGGCGCGAGTCGGAATACTCCAAGAATGGGATCTATCGGCACAAAGGACGTTGGGAGTGCGACAGGGACGGCGACCGTTGTCACTACGTCTATGAGGGCAGGCGCTGGGAGCCGCACCACTGGGAGCACGACAGGGACGACGATCACGACCACGACCGTTAGTCGGGCGTGATCGCGCGCGAAGACGGAACAGATGCGCCAGCGCATCTGTTCCGTCGTGTCCTGGCCTGGGCCCTGATCGAGGCTCGCCTGCGCCCTGATCGAGGCTCGTCAGCGGCACCGTGCGGCGGGGATGCGTTTACTTTCCTACTTCTTTGGCGGCTTCCTTCGCCTCGTGAGCGTGGTGATGCGCCTTCGCCTTGTGGACCTTGGCTTTCGCCTTGTCGATGCTCTTGTCCGGCTCGGACGACACCGCCGCCTTCGCCTCGTCACCCGCCTCCTTGGCGGTCTCGGCGGTCGCCTTGGCGCCTTGCTTTACAGTCGTGCCGACCTGTGCAAAGGCGCTGCTGGACACCAGTATCGCTGCGATGCACATCACGAGCTTGTTCATAGCCCCTCCATTATCAGGCCGCTGCGGGTACAACGCGCACCCGGGCTGAAGGTTCCGCTGGCGGATGTGCCTGAACCAGGCATGCGGCTGCAGCACCGGCACGCGGCCGCGGCACCGGCCCGCGACCTCGTCGATGGCTGCGTGCCGATCTGCGTTGCGTAAAATCGCTTCCCCACAGGTTCACAGCTGGAGATGACATGAGCGGGCGGACCTTCCTGGTTGCGCATGGCGCGTGGTCGGCAGGCTGGGCCTGGAAGAAGATGCCGCCGCGCCTGGCGGCGGCGGGGCACCGGATCATCACTCCAACCTACACCGGGCTCGGCGAGCGTGAGCATCTGGCCCATCCGTCGATCGACCTGGAGACTCATGTCCAGGATATCCTCGGTGTCATCAAGTTCGAGCAGCTCGATGATTTTGTGCTGATCGGACACAGCTACGGTGGGATGGTCGCCACGGCGGTGGCCGACCGCGTTCCCGAGCGGATCTCCAGGGTGATCTATCTCGACGCCTTCGTGCCACAGGATGGGCAGGCGATGGTCGATCTGCTCTCCCCGGAGAACGCTGCACGCGTGCGCGCGGCCGAGGCGAGTGGTGATGGCTGGCGCCTGCCGCCGAATCCCATTCCTGCCGATACCGCTCCGGAGGACGCACAGTGGCTGCAGTCGCTGCGGCTGCCGCAACCGGTCAGGACACTCCTGACACCCGTACGGCTGCGTAACGGGGACACGAAAATCCCGCGCTCGTATGTTTACTACACGCGCTGCAGCCCCGGAGATCCGTTCCGCCGCTTTGCGGACCGCGCCCGCCAGGAGCACTGGGATTATCACGAGCTCGACTGCAGCCACTCCGCGCACATCACGGCGCCGGATGCGCTCGCACAACTGCTGAGCTCGATTGTCTCCTTGAGCCCGCACGCGCCCGTCGGTGCGAGTTTCGAGTAAACTCGCACCGACGGGCGCCACTGCGGCCCGGCTGATTTCTCAGCGCGCATGCCATTGCCCAACCCGCAAACAGCCGCGATTCGCCGTCTGGCGGCAGGCGTCGCCGCCGGGATGCTGTGCGCGAGCGGCGCATTTGCGCAATCGGTCCCGCCGTTCAGCCTGTTTCGCGGACCCGCCAACGTCGCGCTGGGCTCGGCCGTCCTCAACAACAGTCGCAACGCCCTGGATGAGCTGACAGCTCGGGCGCTCGCCGGGGCGATCGGAAGCTCGGGGCCCGCAGCGGCGGGCCCGCCCCCGGTCGCCGGTCCGCCGCCGACATTGACGTACAAACCCGATGCGCGGCTGAGTGATTGGACGCGCGTGCGTGTGATCGACTCCTTGAATCCAGCCGCCGACCCCGAGCTCCAGCGCCGCATCGAGGAGGCCTTTGCCG
>CAZLYG010000138.1:0-11203 GCA_964563075.1 uncultured Steroidobacteraceae bacterium
GGCAACAAGCAGACTTGTTCTGAGGTCGTCATGTACTTTTGGAAGTCTCAATAGTTCATGGGCAAAAGTCGCCTGCGGCGCTTTTGCGGACATCAGCTCCGTTGTCGCCGGCAAAAAGCGTGGTTTTTGCCGGCTGCTCAGTGTTATATCCAACCGCTCGCGAGTATGAACCCGCCCTAGTGATTCGGCACGAGGCTTCTCAAGTCCCCGGGACGGGGTGATGAGGGGGCATAGTCGCGCGCCCCGCGGATGATGAGATTCGGGATGCGCGAGTCGTCCCAGTCGTCCCCAAGCGTCGGCCCGGTGCGCAGGATCACGAGGGCCATCGAGGGTACCAGCCACATCCGATTGCCACGACCCTCGAGCTCGAAGACGCCGGGTGCGGCGAGCTCCTCGGAGGAGCTCCCGGCCTTCAGCTTCACGCCCTCTCCGTAGCTCGAATTGCCTTTCGTCGGCACGAGCATCTGGGCCACCCACCGGGGTGTCACCACCTCATCTCCTTCGAATCGCCCGCCGCTGGCCAGCAGCTCGCCGAGCCGGACCCAATCGCCCTGACGTGCGAGCAGACAGCAATCCGCATGCGCAGTTCCTCCGGCGTGGTCCAGCCAGAGCCAGGCTTCTGCCGCTCCCAGCCTCCTCCAGAGCGCATCGGAAAGGTACTCGGCATAGCGCTCGTGGGTGGCCCGTTCGAGGGCCAGGGCGAGCAGTTGGGTGTCCGCGGGCTCTTCGGCCCAGGTGGATCCCGGCGCGCCCACGAGCTTGCGCTGCAGGTCGTCGCTCGCCAGGTCCGTGCCGCGCCGCACGGGCGCTCCGGACGGCGCCAGGCCGCTCGACATCTGCAGAAGATTGCGCACAGTGATAGCACCGCGGGGGTCGTGGCTCCATTGCGGGAGGAGATAACCGATCGGCTCATCCGGCCAACCGATCTTGTGGCTCTCGATAGCGATGCCCACCAGCACCGCGTTCAGAGTGCGCATGAAGGACTGCGAGTCGATCAGCGTATTGAAATCGGTCCCATGCCAATAGCGCTCGAATACGATGTGCCCGTGGCGCGTCACGATCAGCGCGTTCGAGTCGAAGGTCGCTGCGTAGTCCGCCGCTGCCTGTAAAGGGCCTGCGTTCAGCATCTCCAGAGCGGGAGCCACCCGCGGCGCCGGTGGCCGGTCGCCGCCAGGAACCCGCTCGCGGGGCTCGTAGAATGACAGGGGCACGTCCGCACCACGCCCAAAGAGGGCGCGCACGTGATCCATCCAGTACTGCGGCCGGCGGGCAAAGATCAGCAGGCACACGACGACCAGCGCCACGGCCGCCATGGCGATCAGGGGGGCGATTCGCTTCAAAGCCTCGACACTCCGCGCAGCTTGGCTTTCGCGGATCGTACCGGACCACAATAGCGTGCGCGTCCACCCGCCAGCTCCAGCTCGTGTGTCGCCGAAGCGGGCCACTCCGAACGATGATGTGTAGCCATGATGACCGCCGTCCCCTCCCCGATCAGTGTCTCCAGATGAGCCAGCAGCTCCTGGCGCGTGGGCCCGTCGATCCCGGCGAAGGGCTCATCGAGCAGCAATAGTTGCGGACGTCGAACCCACGCCCGCGCGAAGAGGACCCGGCGCATCTGGCCGTAGGAAAGCTCAACGAGTGTCCGCGCGGCGAGACGGCTGAGTCCGAAGAAGGCAAGCGCCCGTCGCGCGGCGACCTTGTCGGCCGGCGTCGCGGGATCGTTCAGCCCGATGCTGGCATGCCGCCCTGACTGCACGACTTCCGCGACCGTCAGCTCGTGAGGATGATCGGTCTGCAGATGCGGCGCGACCAGCCCGACCCGCGTCTTGAACACCTGCAGAGGCACTCCCGGCTCGATGCCTGCGCGCTGCACACTGCCGCCGACCGCCACCCCGTGGTCGCCGTAGAGGGTTCTCAGCAGAGTGGTCTTACCCGAGCCGTTCCCCCCATGAACGACCCAGCACTCTCCCTTACGAACCTCGAACGAGATCCGCTCGAGTGCGACGTGCTCATCGAGATACACAGAAGCGTTGACGAGGCGCACGAGCGGCTGCGTACCGCCAGCCGCCCCGTGCCTGGGGCGCTCTCGTACGGGTACCGAGGGCTGGTCGTGCTCGGCGTGCAGCCAGCGCCGCAACGGCGCCCGCACGCCCGTGCCGCCCGCTCCTACCTTCCCACGGTAGACGACCCGCCCTTTTTCCAACACCAGCACGTGTGTCACCCCTTCCGGGACGTCCTCGACCCGGTGAGTGGTCAGAACCCACGGCAGTCGCGAACGAGTTGTATGTTGTAGCCAACGCAGCGCGCGGGCGCGGTTCGTCTCGTCCAGGCCGTTCAACAACTCGTCCAATAACAACAGCTTGGCGCCGGATGCCAACGTCCTGGCCAGCAGCGTGAGGCGCCGCTCGCCGTAGGAAAGAGACAGGAAGCGACGCTGTGCGAGGGCCGCGATACCCAAGCGTGACAGCAAGGCGGCGACCCGTTTGCGATCGCCCGCAGAGAGCACGTCCAACGGAATGTCGGTACGATACAGGCCTGTGCCAACGATCTGCTCGACCGTGTGATTCCACCCGTAGCGCGCGTATTTGTCCTGCCGTTCGGGACCCAGATAGCCGATCTCGTCTTTCACCTCGAACGGCGTGGAAAAGATCTCATCGCGCCAGCGATAAGATCGCCTCTCGCGCCCTGTTGGAGTGGGCCACACGGAGCCCGCAACGAGTTTCAGCAGCTGAGTCTTGCCCGCGCCGTTCCCCCCGGCGAGCACCCAACGCTCTCCCGGGCGCACGCGCCAATCGACGTCGCGCAAGATGACTCGTCCGTTCCGGACCAAACGCACACTTCGCAGCTCCACTTCAACGTACAATGCGCCCGGGGTCTTGGTTCGATTCATACATTCCAACTATTCGCGTAAGCCCATGCGCCTGCGCCTGCTACTGCCTCACTACTGGCCCACCTGGGCCGGCATGCTCGTTCTGCGGCTGCTGGCGACGCTGCCCTACTGCGCGATGCTGCGCGTCGGCGCTGCGTTCGGCTGCGTGATGCGCCATCTGCCACTGCGGTTCATCCGCATCGCCCGCCGCAACATCGAGCTGTGCCTGCCGGAGCTGAGCGCCCGCGAGCGCGAGCACCTCCTCGACCGCCACTTCCGCAGTCTCGGAATCGCGCTGCTCGAAGCCCCGCTGGCCTGGTGGCGCTGCGCGCAGGATATCGACCGGATTGTAAAGGTCGAGGGGCGCGAGCACATCGACGCGGCGCTAGCCCTCGGCAAAGGGGTCATCCTGCTCACGGCGCACTTTACGCCGATGGACATGGGTGGCCGCATTCTCGCGCGCGTGGTGCCGCTGAACATCATGTATCGCCCCTCAAAGAACGCTGTCCTGGCCTGGTTCCTGGGCCGGTGCCGCTCGCGGCACGGCGGTACCTCGATCGCGCGGGACGATATTCGCGCGCTGATCTCCGCGCTCAAGAGCAATGGCTGTGTCTACTACGCTCCGGACCAGGCCTACCGGAAAAAAGGCGCTGAGATGGTGCCGATGTTCGGCATTCCTGCCGCCTCGAATACCTTCACCTCGCGGCTGGCGAGGATGACGGGTGCCACGGTGCTGCCCTTCTTCGTCGAGCGCCTCCCGGGCACGCAGGGCTATCGCGCAGTCGTGCATCCGCCCTTCAAGGACTTTCCCAGCGACTCCCCGGCGGCGGATACTGCGCGCTTCCACGAGCTGATCGAGAACCAGGTCAGGCATGTCCCTGAGCAATACCTCTGGATCCACCGCCGGTTCAAAGGCCTCAGCGACGACTACCCCGACTACTACGGGCGCAAGCACCCCGCAGGGGCTGCCCCCCTCCCCGAACGCACCATCGCGTGAGCGCTACGATCTCCTGATCGTCGGCGGCGGGATCAACGGAACCGGCATTGCACGCGATGCCGCCGGGCGCGGCCTGTCCGTCCTGCTGTGCGAGCAGGATGATCTGGCGGGCCATACGTCTTCGGCCAGCACCAAGCTCATTCACGGCGGGCTGCGGTATCTGGAGGACTTCCACTTCTCCCTGGTGCGCAAAGCCCTCATCGAGCGCGAGATCCTGTTGAACGCCGCGCCGCACATCATGCGGCCGCTGCACTTCGTGATGCCGCACGATGCGCATCTGCGGCCGATGTGGGTAATCCGCACGGGCCTGTTTCTCTACGACCACCTGGCGCCCCGCAAGCGGCTTGCGGCCTCGGCGGCCGTGGACCTGAGAAAACACATCGCCGGCGAAGCGCTGTCGCGGCAATTTACCCGCGGCTTCGTCTATTCGGACGGGTGGACGGATGATGCGCGTCTGGTCGTCCTGAATGCAGTGGACGCCATCAGCCGCGGCGCTGTCGTGCGCACCCGCACGCGTTGTGAGCGGCTCGAGGCACGGGAGGGTGAGTGGGTAGCGACGCTCGGCTCGCGGTCCCGAGGCGACGGTGGCCGCAACGGGCCCGACCGCCGTGCGGGGGCCGACGATATGCGGGAGACCGTTCGCGCCCGCGTCGTGGTCAACGCAACCGGCCCCTGGGTGACTGAGCTCATCGAGCGCGGCTCTCCCGTGAAAGCGAGTCATCGCATCAGGCTCGTCAAGGGCAGTCACATCGTCGTGCCGAAGCTGTTCTCGCACCGCTTTGCCTACATCTTCCAGAACCGGGATCGTCGCATCGTGTTCGCGATCCCCTACGAGCGCGAGTTCACCCTCATCGGCACGACGGACGTCGACTACCGCGGCGAGCCTCAGGACGTGCGCATCGACCCGCAGGAGATTCTGTACCTGTGTGAGATCGCGAACCGGTACTTCGTCCGGCAGATCGGCGCTCAGGATGTCGTGTGGACGTACTCGGGGGTGCGCCCTTTGCTCGACGACGAGGCAACGGACCCCGCGAGCGTGACGCGTGACTACGTGCTCGAGCTCGATTCCGATCCTGCCCCGTTGCTCTCGGTGTTTGGCGGCAAGATCACGACCTACCGAAAATTGGCTGAGACCGCTGTCGATAAGCTGTGCCACTTGACCGGCACGCGCGCCAAGGCGTGGACGCGCACTGCCGTCCTGCCAGGTGGCGAGCTCCCGGGGCGCAGTTTTGCAGTCTTTCTGCGGACAATCGAGCGGCGTTATCCGTGGCTGCCAGCTCCGCTGCGAGTACGGTACGCACAGGCTTACGGCACACGCATCGAGCGCGTGATCGGAAACGCCACGCAGCTCACTGACATGGGGCCCGAGCTCGTGCCGCAACTGTTTGCGCGCGAGGTCGAGTATCTGTGCCGGGAAGAGTGGGCGCTCGAGGCCGAGGACATCCTGTGGAGGCGCACGAAGCTCGGGTTGCACCTGCGAGGGCATTCGACAACTGCATTGGAGGAATGGCTCAGTCGCGGACGCGCGACAGTGTGATGATGTTCGCAAAATCGAGACCCACGCCCTGGGGACCCGCGTCGCGGCCGGAGGCTCCATGCTAGCGTTGGGTGATGTCCGACCCCGTCCTCGCCGCTCTCATCGCAGCCGCAGCGACGATCCTCACTTCGTTGCTGCAACTTCGGCTCTCCTTCGGCAAGGAGATCGCGGCGGCACGCGCCCAGACCGTGGGCGGTAAGCGCAAGGGCCGTGCACCCGTGACCGTTCTATTCATCATGCTGATCGCAGCGGCCGTAGGCGGCTTCGCGCTGTCGCGTTGGCTGACGGAGACCGAGCGCGAGGAGCAATCCGCGCTCGAGCGCGACCTGCGTGCACAAGTCGATCAGATCAGCCGCACGGCCAATCAACTCCAGTTGACACAGGCCGGCGCCCGAGCGGAGATCGAGACGGAAGTATTGCGCAAGCTGGGCACGGATGGCGTCATCGTCATGGCGAGCGTTTCGCCCTGCCGCCCTGCCCTGGTCGTCAATCCTCCCGGCACCACGACTCCTCCGGGTGTCTCGGCGGACGCACCTCCCGCTTCCACCACGCCTTGTTCGGAGGCCGAGGCCAACAGCGTGACTCTGTGCGCAACTATTCCGGACAGGGCCAAGGTGAGCGAGATCCAGCTGTTTGCGCGGCCGACGGAGTCGGACGAGCCCTGGAGCACGCACCGCCTGATGCCCGGACAGGAATCCAATCAGGGGCGGTTCGCGGCGCAACCCGTGGAGAAGCCCGATGGACCGGGGATCAAACAGGTCTGCCAGGGGTTCTCCCTGTGGGCCGCTCAGCAGTCGCAAGTCGCCCGTATGGTCGTCCGCTACTCGTTGTAGTCGACTGGGAGGAGCATCCAGGCGAAGATCCGCGACACGCATGAGATCTTCTGTCCCCCTCGCTGCAGGGCGCGTTCGCTCCTGGCCCATCGCCGTATTGATTGCGCTGGCGCCTCTGTGGCTGGTCGGCATTCTCGACCGAGGTCTGTGGACGCCGGATGAGCCTCGCGAAGCAGACATCTCCTGGCGGATGAGCCAGGACCTCGCCGCCGTTCCACGGCTCGCCGACAAGCCCTTTCTCGAAAAGCCGCCCTTGTCGTACTGGCTGTCCGCGGCAGGTATCGAGGCATTCGGGCAGCCGCGCGTGCCCAACATCCTGTATGCCGTCGTCACTGCACTGGCCGTTGGCGCCACCGCCGCGGCGATGGCAGGTGCCTCTGCAGCCTTCCTGAGCGCCTTGTTGGTCGCCACCACTCTGATCGCGTTCCGCGTATCGGTGTGGCTCGCTCCCGACGCCTGCCTGCTGGCAGGGTGTGCCGTCTCCCTGTTGGGAGCCTACAAGGGCTACAGCGCGCCCGCGAGCCGCGAGAAGCTCCGCGGCTATACCCTGATGCATCTGGGCGCGGCTATCGGGTTCATGGCGAAGAGCGCGCCCGGCTGGCTCGTGCCGGCGCTGGCCCTGCTCACACTCATTGCATGGGAGAAAAAGTGGTCTGAGCTGCTGCGGATCGAGCTCTACGCCGGGCTGCTGCTGCAGGCGTTGATCATCGGTCCCTGGGTTTACGCCGTTGCGCACTCTCCGCAGGGGCACGACGCCCTGCGCGCCATTCTGTGGAACAACACCGTCGGCCGCTTCGCCAGGATCTCCGCCCCTGCGGCACTCGACTACACCACCGGTCATCGCAACTGGGCGGCAAAGTACCTTTTCGAGCTGCCCGTGTATCTCCTCCCGTGGACACTCCTGGCCATCGCCGCGTTGCGGCGCGCAGGGTCCGCGGTTCGAGCTCACGGCAGTGCGGGGACGCCGTGGCGCTTCGCGATTGCAGCGACAGTACCCTTCCTGGTGATCCTCTCGCTTGCGGCAACGGCTCGTGACATCTATGCAGCGCCCGCAATGCTGGGGATCAGCCTTCTCATTGCTCTGTGGGCTGCCGACAGTCACAACTCTCTGCGGGCTATCGACAGAATTGCGTTGCGCGGCACCCGAGTGCTGGTCGCGCTCATGGTCGGCGTGTTCGCAGCCTTCCTCGTACTGTTAGCGGTCGCCGACCCCATCGAGTCGCACCACAAGGTCGTCCCGGCCGCCGCCGCCGTCGGCGCGGTCGTCATTGCAGCCATCGCATTGCGGTTTGCAGGTCGTGCCCAGCGCCTGAGCAATGTCCGCAGCGCCGTCACCTGCATTTTCGGCGCTTACGCGGGGGCACTGTGTGTTGCAGGAGTCGCCGCCTTTCCTGCCATCGATCGCTGGCAGAACCTCGCAGTGGTGGCCGACACCATCCACTCCGAGACACGCGAGCGGTCACTTGCCCTGCTGGATCCGGACGAGACAACGATCGCCATGCTGGACTATCGCCTGATGACACCCAGCACGGTGCTGACAACCAGCGATGACAGTGACGCAGCGCATGTCGTCGAGTCATGGTTTCGGCTGCACGGCAAGCAGGCGCGAGTGCTGGTGCTGCTGCCGGGGCACGGAGTCGGCGGCGTGACCCGATTTCTGAGCCTGGCTCACCCCTTCCCCGCACCGGGCGATGGCATCGCCGGCACCCTGGTCGCGCTCGGTGCAGCATCGATCGTGCAGCGTTTCGAGTTGCCGCAGGGGCGCAGGTACGCGCTGTTGGGGCCTCCGACCTAGGTAAATACGTGGCCCCGAAATCGACCGCGCCCCCACACGGGGGGCGCGTCGACTTGGGATCCCGTCCCAAGCGTTTCTGCCAGCCCTCGGCTAGCGGAAGCGGTTCTGCGGGCCGCGGCCGCCCTCGTGGCCCTCGGGGCGTCCACCGCCGCCGTGCGGGCCCTGGTTATGAGGCTGGTTATAGGGTTGGCTGTGCGGCTCGAAGTGGGGCTGGCCGCCCGGATGTCCCTGCGCCATGTGAGGCTGCGCGTGCTCCACCGGGAAACCGTGGGGCTGCCCACCCATGTGAGGCTGCGCGTGCTCCACCGAGGCACCGTGAGGCTGCCCACCCAGGTGCGCCTGCGGCGGACGGTCGTTACGCTCCGCCTGCGGGCGGCTGACATCGTGGGCCACTGCCGGATGGAAGTCTCCACCTGCAGCGCGCGCACCCACGACGCCATGGCCGCTAAAGGAGCCAGGTCGTTCCGTCGCGGCGATCTGCGGCCGACCCATGTTCACGGCAGCGCGCAGGTTGTGGTCATGCGAAGCCAGGTTGACATGCTCCCGCTGCATCGCCGTCGGCTGGAAGTGATGCTCATGCTCTGCCGCAAGCTGCGCCGCGTTGGCATGCGCCACGATACCGCCGCTGCCGCCGTTGAAGCTCACGTGACTGACGTTGTTGACCACCACCGTCTTGTTGTAGACGTTGGTCACATTGATGTTGGTGACGTTCGTGACAGCGCGGTTGTAGACCACATGTCCGCCGCGCCAGTACGCGCCTTCATAACCGACGCCGCCGTAGCCAAACCCGTAGTTCACGCCACCATAGAAGCCGATGTGCGGGCCCCAGTAACCGGCGTGCCAGACGTAGGCACCGCCGACCCAGCCCCAGTAGCCGGGCGTCCACAACAGACCGGGCGACGGTGCGACCACCCACGTGCCGGGCACCCAGTAATAGCCGTCATCCCAAGCCCAGTACCCAGGGGTCCAGATGTAGTCCGGGCCGGGAGGGGCCGGCTGCACGTATACCGGGAGCGCCGGTGGGGCGATGTTGATCGACACGCCGATCGCAACGCCAGCGAAAGACGCTACGGGCAGGGCAGCAAGCACCAGGGCCGGAGCAAGCGTGCGTACGAGGCGATTGAGCATGAGAACTCCCCTTCAAAACGACTACAGGTTGCTCAGCAAGCGCTGAATGTGTGCTGAACACCCTCGGAGCGGTGAACGACGCAGATCAGCTGCTCTTCAAGAGCCATAACGCTCGATGCCGACAGCTGTTTACATCGTGCGCGCGCACCGTGTCTGTGCGCTGCCGCTCGGCTTGCGCGCGACTCAGGTCTGCGTCGTCACTTGGAGACGCTCGGGCGCTGCGCTCGCGCTGCGAGCCGAGAGCATGTGGACGGCCGTCTGGTACAGGCGTGTCCGCAACTTGAATCGGTCGCTCGCACGCGTCACGTAGCGGACCGCTACCTCAACGCCTCCCGCTGCGGGCCGTATCACGATCCCGGGGGCAGCGGAGAACGAGATCTCGCGTTGTGTGCGAGCCGCACGCTGCCATTCGCGCTCGGCCTCGCGTGAGGTGTCGCCCGTTGCCTGCAACACGTCTTTGAGAATTGCATCTGCGATCACGTGCGGATCGCGCTCGTACGGGACCAGCACGAGCACCTCGTCCCACAGCCACTGCCCGGAGGTGGAGAAGTTGAAATAGTGCCCTTGGATTGCGAAGCTGTTGGCGAAGGTCACGCGCCGCCCGGTCGGATGCCCGGCCTCGGTCCAATTGCCGGTTTCCAGCAGCACGGTGTGGAACATTCCCAGATCCACCACTTCGCCGCTCACGCCGTTGATCTCCACCCAGTCACCGAGCCGCATGCCGTTCTTGCCCATCAGCACGACCCAGCCGATGAAGCCGACGATGAAGTCCTTCAGGGCCACGGTCAGGCCGGCGCCGACGATGCCGAGGAAGGTACCGATCTGCCCCGGCACACCGACGAGCACCAGAGCAATCGCCACGATTGCCACTATCTGCAGCGCCACTCGCGTGACGGTGCGCAGCGTGGCGACCTGTCGCCGATCCAGCTTCGTGCGGCCGAAGATGCTTTCCAGCCAACGGTCCAGGAACAGCAGCCCGATGAGGATGCCGAGCACCACTGCAATGTTGATCAATGCGGCATGCAGCGTCCGCGCCATGCGCGTGGCCAGCACCTCGCGCCATTTTCCGTAACCGTCGACGATGTCCTTGCGGATCCCGATCCTCTGATCGAGCAACGTCAGCACCTTCTGATCGGCCGCGACCTGGCGTGTCGCGCTCAGCAAGCCGGCAGCATCGGCACGCTGTGCCCCGCTCTTGCCGGCTTCCAGTTGCGTGGCCAGGGATTGGCGGTCCACCGCCAGGGCACCGAGGCTGGCTGCAACCCGGGCACGTGCGTCGTCCACCGCGTTCGAACGAGCGCGCAACTCGAAATAGTGGTTGAGGCGGCGTGCCAGCCCGCGCAGGTTCGCCAACACGTCCTTGCCTGCTGGCAAGGGAGGGGGCTTGTCATCCACTGCGGCGTGCTGCTTGAGCATCGCCTCGATACGCTGATGCGCATTGCCACCCGCCGCGGCCAGATTCTGGTTGGCGTCGTCCGCCTCGTCCTGGTCGAGCTCGAGCTGCGACTGCGCGAGATTGAGCTGGTCCTGCAGCGCGCCGCGCTGCGACTCAGAGGCCTGCGCCACTTGCGCCGTGAGCCTCGCGACGGTCGCCTTGTCCGTTTCCAACTGCTTCTGCAGGGCCGTGAGGCGCGCATCGATCTTCTGCGCTGCGGGGCTCAGAACCGGCGGATGGGCTTCGATGTGGCGCAGCGCCGCCGCAAAAGCGACATCGACTTCGTGGTCGGCCGCCTGCACGACGGCCTGCGCCGCGCTGCGCTCCTCGGCAGAGCTCGCCTCCTCAGCCAGCATTTTTGCCGTAGTCAGGTCCGTCTCGTCGACTTCAGTGTCGGATTGCGCAGAGCTGGCCGCCGCCGTGCGGTGCACAGGCCTTGGACTGGATGGCGTCGCCCACAGTCCATAGCCCACGAGGGCCAGGAGTACGAGCAGCAGGGTGGCGGCAGCTTTTTGCACAGCGCTCATGGCATGACGATCCTATAGAATAGCCTTACGCGCCCGTAGCTCAGCGAATAGAGCATCGGTCTTCGGAACCGAGGGTCGGGGG
>CAZLYG010000139.1:0-11155 GCA_964563075.1 uncultured Steroidobacteraceae bacterium
CGCAGCGACATCCCGCTGCGCGAGTTCATCACCGACTGCCTGCGCCTGATGGTCGGCGGCGACCTGAACCCGCACGAGCTCGAGAGCCTGCTCGAGCAGGAGCTGGAGAACCATCACCAGGAGGCTCACGAGCCGGCGATCGCCGTGCAGAAAGTGGCCGACGCGCTGCCTGGATTCGGCATCGTTGCCGCCGTGCTCGGCATCGTGAATACGATGGCTTCGCTCGATGGAGCGGACACGGCGACCATCGGCCACAAAGTGGGCGCGGCCCTCGTCGGCACTTTCCTCGGCATTCTGGTCTCGTATGGATTCATTGGGCCCATTGCGGCCGCGATGGAGCATGCGGCCAACCAGAAGGGAAAGGCGTTCGAGGTCGTGAAGATGGCGCTCCTATCGAGCGTTCGCGGGTACGTGCCCGCCGTCTCGATCGAGTTCGCCCGCAAGCTCCTGCACCGGGATGTGCGTCCGACGTTCGCCGACCTGGAGGCGGAGCTCAAAGGCAAGCCCCGGGGGGCGCCGGGCCGGCCGGGCGGTACCAGCGAGAAAGCTGCCGAGCCGCGCGCAGCATGAGCCCCGCCGCCAACGAGCGCCCCATCATCGTCGTCAAGCGGCACAAGCGCCGCTCGCACGTCCATCACGGGGGGGCCTGGAAAGTCGCCTACGCGGACTTCGTCACCGCGATGATGGCGTTCTTCCTGGTCATGTGGCTGGTCACCGCGGTGTCCAAGGACCAGCGCGCCGCGATCTTCGACTACTTCAAGAACCCGAGCATGGAG
Source organism: uncultured Steroidobacteraceae bacterium (assembly GCA_964563075.1). Taxonomy (GTDB): domain Bacteria; phylum Pseudomonadota; class Gammaproteobacteria; order Steroidobacterales; family Steroidobacteraceae; genus 13-2-20CM-66-19. The sequence continues at coordinate 777 of CAZLYG010000139.1, forward strand.
CCGGGCAAGAGCGCCAAGCCGGCCCCCGGCCAGATGGGGCCCGGCGGCGCGAGCACCAGTCCTATCGACCTGCGTGGCGGGCTCGACTCGATGCGCTCGCAGATCACTCCCATCAGGGAGATTGGCGCCACTGAGGCCGCCAGGCCGCAGAGCACCCAGGCTCCGCAGCAAGCCGCCGGTGCACAGGCTCCGACCACCGAGGAGGAGCGCAAGAAGATCGAGCAGCTCACGCTCCAGGCGCAACAGGAAGCCGAGCACAAGAAGCTCGAGTCCCTGATGGAAGAGTTGCGCCAGGCGGTCGACAAGAGCCAGGCGCTGGAGCCGTTCAAGGATCAGCTGCTGCTGGACATCACCCCCGAGGGGGTGCGCATCCAGATCGTGGATGCTCAGAACCGCCCGATGTTCGATGTCGGCAGCGCCCGTCTGCGGGACTACACCGTCGCGATCCTCAAGGAGCTCGCAAAATATCTGGCGACGGTGTCGAATCGCATCAGTATCAGCGGCCATACGGACATCAGGCCGTACCCCGGCGCCGGCGGCTACTCCAACTGGGAGCTCTCTGCCGATCGGGCCAACGCCGCGCGCCGCGCCCTCGTCGTCGGCGGGCTGCCGGATGACAAGATCGCACGCGTCGTCGGACTCGCCTCGTCAGTTCTGTTCGACAAGGCGCAGCCGGACAACCCGATCAATCGCCGCATCAGCATCGTCGTCATGACGAAACAGGCCGAAGAGGAGGCGCTGAAGACCGACACGGAATCGGTTGACGCGCCCCCGGAGACACCGGCAACGCCCACCGCACCCGATACGACACCGCCCCTAGCCCCGCAGGCCAGTCTCGCAACGCCGACGACCTGACTGGCGCAGCGCGGGGCGCGCATCCGCCGGAACGCCGGCACCGCACCCGCCGCAACGCCGAGGACCTGATTCCCGCTCGAGGTGCGCGGCTCCCGATGTTCTCGGCGCCGTGCGCTCTGCGCTACTGCGTCAGCGCTGCAAGCGCCTTCTTGCGCGCGGCCTCGAATTCATTGCCCGGGTTCCAGGTCGGCATGGCATCGGCCTGCGCTATGCGCCAGCCCGCGAGGAACTCGAGCTGCGCGTCCTGAATCATGCCATCGAAATTCCAGCTGCCATCCAGACGATCACTCGGCTGATGGTAGTGCGTCGCCTCCCACATTTCGATCTGCTGCCGCCCCCACTCCGGCGGCCGCACGACAAAGTCGGTGCCATCGTCCAGGTAGATCGCAGGTACGCCCGCCGCCTTGGAGAAGGAGAACTGGTCCGCACGATAGGAATAGCCGCGGTCGGGAAACTGATCCGGCTTCACCACCCGTCCCTGCGTGCTGGCAACGGCCTGCACGACCCGATCGAGAGAAGAGGCGCCGCTCGTGACCAACGTGACATCGCGAGTCCGGCCGAAGATATTGCCGCCATCCAGGTTGATGTCCGCGGCGATCTTGCCGGCGGGCACGGTGGGATGCAATGCGTAGTAAAGGGAACCCAGCAGGCCTTGCTCTTCCGCGGCCGTGAAGACAACCAGGATCGAGCGTCGCGGTTTCTCCGGAAGTTGCGCAAAGGCCCGCGCGATCGCGAGCACCTGGGCACAACCGGACGCGTTGTCGACGGCTCCATGATAGATCCTGTCGCCGCTGGCATCGGGTTCGCCGACGCCCAGATGGTCGTGGTGCGCCGAGTACACCACCACTTCGCTCTTGAGCTGCGGATCGCTCCCGGGCAGGAGGCCGACCACATTGGCCGTGCGCTCCCGCGAGATCTGGTTGGTGAACGCGATGGAGGTGTGAACACCCAGAGACACGGGTTTGAAACTGCGCGAGTGCGCGGCGGCGATGAGCTTGTCGAGATCCTTACCGCCCGCTTTCACGAGCTTGCGCACCGCGTCCTCGGTGGCCCATGCCTGCACCTGTACGTGCGGCTCACCCTCGTGCGGGAGGGAGAATTGTTCCCCGCTCCAGGAGGACTGCACCACTTGCCACGGATACCCGGCCGAGGGCGTGGTATGAATGATGATGGCGCCGGCAGCGCCCTGGCGTGCAGCGCTCTCGTACTTGTACGTCCAGCGGCCGTAGTACAGGCGCCGCTTGCCCGCAAACAGCTTCGGATCCCAGTCAGGATCGTTGTTGAGCATCAGCAGAACCTTACCGTGCAGGTTCATGCCCTTGAAATCGTCCCAGTGATACTCCGGCGCCTGGATACCGTAGCCGACGAACACCAGCTCGGCGTTATCGATGGCACCTTGAGTCTCCTGTACGCCGCTGGCGGCGATGTAGTCGTCGTACCAGCGCAGCTCGATGGGACCTGCGCCGTGTGCCGGTGTGAAGCTCCACACCTTCGGGAAAGACGCCTTCACACCAACAACGTCGAACCGCTGCTGCCACTGCCGTGACCCGTTGAGGCCCTGTGGACCCGCAGGCTGATAGCCCATCGATTCGAGCTGCGTCTGCAGGTAGAGGATCGCGAGCTCGTCACCACGCGAGGCGACGGCGCGACCCTCGAGCGCATCCGAGGAGAGAAAGCGGATCGGTCCTTCGATCGCATTGCGCGTGATGTCACTCTGCGCCGCGGCTGCAACGGCCGTCGGGAAAGAGTCGAGCCCAGTACTGTCCGGCCCGGTGCGGGCAGGCGCATCACTGGCCGCGGCCTGTGCCACGGAGCCGAGCGAGAACGTCGTCAGTGCGCACAGCACGAGCAGCTGCGTTAGTGAGAGCGTTCGTGAGATCACGGTGTCCTCCCATGCCGATGTGAAACGTCAGCATGACAGAGGGGCTGCGTCTGCTCCAATTCCGTTCCTCCCGCACCGCTCGTGTTCGATTGCGGTGCATCAGCGCGTTGCGCAGTCACCCTTAATACTGACGCTTCCGTTGCAATCAATCACTTACATTGACTCACCGGATTGGCATCCGTTTTGCTTTATACCCTCCATGAGGCAGTTGCTAGCGACGCAGTGCGTACTTGCCGTGACCCCCTCGCGGTGGGTACGCACTGCGTACTTTGACCGGAGGCGCGCGCGCATGATCTGGGAAACACTCAGAACCTTCACCCCGGTGTGGATACTGCGCGCATCGCTCATCCTGCTGCTGCAGACCTGGGCATTCGGCAAGATTCACACGCTCGACAGCGGACGCGCCACTTCCTCCAGGGAACGCCGCTCGGCCGCCACGCCCAACCAAGCTTCGACGATGGCGGCGATGCCCATCAGGGCAGCGCCGAAGAAGTAGCCACCGCCGATAGCCTGGGGATCGCCTGTACCGATGAGCGTTCCGAACACCCACGGCGCGGCAATTCCGCCAAGCGCGGTGCCGAATGCATAGAACACCGCGATGGCGAGCGCTCGTACTTCCACGGGGAAAGATTCACTCACGGTGAGATAGGCGGAGCTCGCCGCGGCCGACGCGAAGAAGAACACGCACGAAAATGCGGCCGTCATCGAAATGGCGGTCGCCGAGCCGCGCTCGAAAAACACTGCAGTCAGGGCCAGGAGCGCGCCGGTCACTGCATAGGAGCCGGTGATCATGGGCCGCCGTCCCCAGTGATCGAACAGCCAGCCGAGCGCCAGCGGGCCCAGGAAGTTGGTGACCGAGAAGGGCAGCAGATACCATCCGACACTCTGCGAGGGCACGTGGAAGAACCGGTCGAGCACCAACGCGTAAGTGAAGAAAATCGCGTTGTAGCAGAACGCCTGGCTGGCCATGAGCACCAGGCCCAGGACTGCCCGCCGTGGATACTGACGGAACAGGCTGACGCCCAGGTCCACGAGATTCGTCGCATGCGCCCGCACGATCAGCTTGAGGCGCTTGGGAGCCGCCGCTCCGGCAACGACACCCGACCTCGCTTCGATGGATTTGGCGATTTTCTCGGCTTCCTCCGTTCGCCCGTGCAGCAGCAGCCAGCGCGGGCTTTCCGGAAGCGCCGTGCGAAATATCAATACCACCAGACCGATGAGCGCACCGATGCCGAACGCGGACCGCCAGCCCACATCAGGAGGCAGCAGCCCGGGGCTCAGCAGCACGCTCGAGCCGAGCGAGCCGAGCGCCGCCCCGACCCAGAAGCTCCCATTGATCGCCAGATCCGTCCGGCCGCGATAGCGGGGTGGCACCAGCTCCTGAATGGCTGAGTTGATAGCCGCGTATTCACCGCCGATCCCCGCGCCTGTCAGGAACCGAAACAACGCATAAGTCGCAAACCCGGTCGAGACGGCCGTTGCGGCCGTGAATACCAGGTACACACCGAGGGTGATGAAGAACAGGCGCTTGCGACCCAGGACGTCCGTCAGCCAGCCGAAGAACACGGCGCCGAGCACGGCACCGGCCAGATACGCACTGGCGCCCGCGCCGACCTGCGGGTCAGTCAGATGCAGAGCAGGGCTTGCTTTCAGAGCCGGCGCGACTGCGCCCGCCAGCGTGACTTCCAGGCCGTCCAGAATCCAGGTGATTCCGAGCGCAAAGACCACTAGCCAGTGGAAGCGGCTCCAGCGCAGGCGATCCAGGCGTGCAGGCACATCGGAGTCGACGACGCGCCCTTCGAGCATGCGCGTCTACGGGTCAGGACGCCGCACCCGAAGTGGCGCCCCTCATCCATTTCAATGCGTCCCGCGGCCGAAGATAGACGGGCTTTGCCGCCTCCATGCGCAGTGGCGAACGCGGCGGAACGATCATGGCGTCCTGCGGATCTTCCGCCTGCGCTGACTCGCGCGAGGTCACATCCTCGCCCGGCACCTCGGCCGGCGCCGCCTCGGCCAGGGTCGTTTCGGCCGTCCCAACCTCCGCCTGCGGCTGCACGATGATGTCGTCGATCACCTTGGCTTCGGCCTCGATGGGCCGCACGGGCGCGCACAACTGGGCCATCGGCGTATCGATGTAGAGTGGATCCGCGAGTCTTGCCGACAGAGCAGCCAGCTCCTGGGGAGTCTGTGTCTCCTCGGGCGTGAGGAGCAGCTTGTGCCGGCGCAGCCACTGACCGGCATCCGCACGGCTGGTGAGCACCGTCAGCGGCACGGAGAGCACCAAGCCAGCCAGAACAGGCAGCAGCCACCAGATGTACCGCGGCGCGAACCACAGGATCACCGCACCCCAGACCAGGCCCAGCAGCACGTGCCACTTGTGACGCCAGAGCGCTTCGCCGAAAGGAATTCCCCGATCGCCGCGCTCCTGCGCATTCCACGACACGGGCCTGCCGGCCAGCGTCGTCACCACGAACGTGCTGTGAAAGACCATCATCGCCGGCGCCAGCAGCATGCTGAAGAGCTGCTCGATCAGCAGACTCAACAGCAGCCTCGAGCCGCCGCCGAATCCACGCCGCGTCTTGCGGTCCTTGAGTGCCAGCACCGCGGCGAGCACCTTCGGGATCAGCAGCACGGAGAACGTGATCGTCAGCAGCGAGAAGATCTCGCCGACACGGGATTCGGGCCAGCTCGGAAACAGAGTAAAGGACCCCGGAGCGAAGTACTGGTGGCCATTGACGGCGTCCAGGCAGACGACGATCGAGCTCAATACCAACACCGCGAACCACATGGGCGATGTCACGTAAGACAGCACGCCCGTGATCAGGTGAATGCGGCTCAGCCAGTGCAGACCGCGCATCGGCAGCAGGCTCATGTGCTGCAGATTGCCCTGCGCCCAGCGGCGATCGCGGGCGGCGTAGTCGATGACGTTGGAGGGAACCTCTTCCCAGCTGCCGGTCAGATCCGCCATCAGCCAGACCTTGAAGCCGGCGCGGCGCATGAACGCTGCCTCGACGAAGTCATGGCTCAGGATCTCGCCCCCGAGCGGCGCAGAGCCCGGCAGTCGCGGCAGGTCGCAAAACTCGGCGAACGCCCGGAGCCGCAGGATGGCGTTGTGTCCCCAGTAGTTGCCTTCGCCCAGCTGCCAATACGCCAGGCCGCTCGAGAGCATGGGGCTGCTCAGCCGGGCTGCGAACTGCACCAGGCGCGCAAACAGGGTCTCGCGGCCGGCCGGCACGGGCAGGGCCTGGATGATGCCTGCCTCCGGATGGGCATCCATCATGAGCGCGAGCGACACCAGTGCCGTGCCGCTCATGATGCTGTCCGCGTCGAGGACTACGGCGTAGTCGTAGGCCCCGCCCCACTGGCGCACGAAGTCGGCGATGTTGCCGGCCTTGCGTCCGATGTTGTCCTGACGGCGGCGATAGAAGATCCGCCCACGCGCGCCGTGGCGCTCGACCAGGGCCTGCCAAGCCCGTTCTTCGGCAGCGCCGATGTCCGCTTTGCGCGTATCGGAGAGGATGAACAGATCGAAGGCCGCCTGTTGCGGCTGGGCGGCGAGGGATGACCAGATGACATCCAGCCCCGCCGCAACGCGGGTGGTGTCCTCATTGTAAATCGGCATCACCACGGCCGTGCGGCCCTGCAACCTGCGACCCTTCACCTCATCCATATGCAGCACGGCCGGATCGCGGCCGACGAGGCGGATCACGAAGCCCGCCAGCGCCGTCCAGAACGCGCCGCAGATCCAGGTGAACAGCACGAAGAACAGCACCAGGCCCGCCTTCTCATAGCCGCTGAAGCCGTTGGCCTTGAGAATGTCGTGCATCAGCCCGGTGGCCAGGGCGGACGAGATGAGCGTCAGGCTGAAGAACAGGGCCCGGCGGCGGCGTGCTGCGCGTTTCAATCGATCGGGTGTCATGCGTTTGATCCTCGTCCCCCCGTACGCAATTCGCGGTCCTGCGTTACGGCAAACGCGCAATGGCGCCCAACTCGTTCATGTCCTGAAGTGTTCATCTAGAAAGGCGGATTCAACAGATAAGTCCAGGTCTCGGTCAGCGCTTCCCCGTAGAGGGTCAGATAGCAGCGCAGCTCGACCGGCTTGTCGCCGTTGGGCTTCAACCGCATCGAGGCACGCCAGACACCCGTCTCGGGCAGGTGCTGAACGCTGATCTGATCCACCTGGCCGTTGCTGGCCGTGACTTCGGCCTGCAGCGGCTGGTTGGCAGCCAATGAATCGAGGTCGCCGCCGGCAAAATCAACGACCACCCGGCGTGGCCCCTGGGGTGTGGCACTGTTTTGCGCGACACCGGGATTGCTCGCGCTGCCGAAGCGGGTGTCGATCACCCGTCCGCCCGGCGGCCACGATGCGGTATGCAGATAGGAGGACAACAGGTACGAGAAGCTGATGGGCTTGTGCGGCTGCACCGGAGCTTCCGGTACCCAATAGGCGACGACGTTGTCGTGGATTTCCTCATCGCTCGGGATCTCCACCAGCTCTACACCGCCCTTGCCCCAATCCCCGAGGGGCTCGATCCAGTAACTGGGCCGCTGCTCGAAGCGTGCGTCGTTGTCCTGATAATGGTCGAAAGCGCGATCGCGCTGTGCCAGCGCAAAGCCGTGCGGGCGCTGGTCCATGAAGCGATTGACCCGCAGGTCCTTCGGATTCACCAGCGGCCGCCACAGCCATTCCCCGCCCCCGGTCTGCATCATGAGGCCATCGCTGTCGTGCACCTCCGGGCGGAAGTCATCGAAGTGCCGCCCCGAGCTGCTGTTCTCGCCGTACAGAAACATCGACGTGAGCGGTGCGATGCCGAGCTTCTCGATCGAGCGGCGCGGATAGAGCTCGGCCGTCACCTCCACCTGCGTGGTGGTCCCTGGCCGGAGCTCGAACTTGTATGCACCGCTCACGCTCGGGCTATCCAGCAGGGCATAGATGGTCATCGAGCGCTGCGTGGTGTCCGGGCGCACCAGCCAGAAATCCGTGAAATACGGGAATTCCTCGCCGCCGGGGGTCGCCGTATTGACGGCCAGGCCGCGGGCGGACATGCCGTAGGCCTGATTGCGGCCGAGCACCCGGAAATACGAGGCACCGAGAAACACCATGACCTCGTCTTTGTAGGTCGGACCGTTCAGCGGGAAGTGGACGCGAAAGCCGGCGAAACCGAGATCGGGCGGCAGCTTCTTCAGCGCCGGCACGCTCGGCCCGAACTCGAACATCGCGGGATTGTAATTGATCGTATGCACTCCGTCCGGCGTCACTTCGCTGATATTCACCCGCCGGTCGAAGTTGAACCCCCGATGGAAGAACTGGACTTCGAAGAGCGCGTGGCCGGCCCACAGTGCGCTCGCGCGGTGAAATGTAATGTCGCGGTACTGGTCGTAGGTCAGCTTCGCGAGAGTCTGCGGCAGAGGCGGTGAACGGTTGCTGTACGGGTGCGCAGCACGGTCCTGGGCCAGGCGCTGCACCGTCGCAAAAGTAAAGGGCGAACGGGCCCCCCGGGGTGCGTTCGGCGCCACGCCCGCGGCGCTGGACATAAGGAACAGCGCAAGGACGGCGGCAATCTGGAGTCGCTGCTGCGGAAACACGAAATCTCCCAGGTTTGAATGCAAAAAGTCGCCGGTGGCCCCCAGGGGCCAGCGCTTTCTGCCCCACGGGCAAAACGAGCATTGTCCACTTCCTGCGTGATGGCGGCCTGTCGCAAATCTGCGACAGCGGGCGCGGCCGGCCATGATGCGCAAGGGATTGTGTCAGCGCGCGCGGTGCGAAGCTTCCTAAAAGGCTGTCGGAAGGGGCTTACACGGCTTGGCCGCGCCGCGGTGCGGTCGGGGTCGCCACCGGGTCGGCTCCCTGGGCCAGCTCGCGCTGCAGCTGGGCCTCGTCCACGCGACCGCACCATTTCCCCACCACCACGGTGGCCACTCCGTTGCCCACCAGATTGGTGAGCGCGCGCGCCTCGGACATGAACTTGTCGATACCGAAGATCAGGGCCACGCCCGCCACCGGCACATGCCCGACGCTGGAGAGGGTAGCCGCCAGAACGATGAAGCCACTTCCCGTGACCCCGGCTGCGCCCTTGGAAGTGAGCAGCAGGACGAGCACCAGCCCGATCTGTTGCCAAAGGTCCAGAGGCGTGTTGGTCGCCTGCGCGATGAACACGGCGGCCAGGGTCAGATAGATGCAGGTCCCATCCAGGTTGAACGAATAGCCCGTCGGAATCACCAGACCTACCACGGTCGGGTGTACACCGAGGCTCTCCAGCTTGCCCATCATGCGCGGCAGCACGGACTCCGATGAGGACGTCCCGAGCACGATCAGCAGCTCTTCGCGGATGTAGCGGATGAACTTGAGGATGGAAAATCCCTGCCACTTCGCGATCGCACCCAGCACGGCCAGCACGAACACGATGCAGGTGAGGTAGAAACACGCCAGCAGCGCGCCCAGCGACACCAGGGTGCGCGCGCCGTATCTGCCGATGACGAAGGCCATGGCGCCGAATGCGCCCACAGGCGCGGCACGCATCACCACACCGACGATCTTGAACAACACGGCGGAGGCCTTCTCGATGAGCTCATACACCGGTGTGTCGCGTCCACCGCAGGCATGCAGTGCAAACCCGAAGAGCAGTGCGAGCAACAGCACCTGGAGCACGTCGCCCTTGGCGAAGGCGTCGAAGAACGTGTTGGGAATGATGCCGAGCAGATAGTCGACGACACCGGGCAGCTTGCCGGGCTGCACGTATTGCGCGACGGCGTGCGTGTCGAGCGCGGCGGGATCCACGTTCATGCCGGCGCCCGGCCGCAAAATGTTGACGATCACCAGCCCTACCGCGAGCGCCAGTGTCGTCACCGCTTCGAAATACAGCAGCGCCAGGCCGCCGGCTTTGCCCACCTCGCGCAGCTTCTGCATGCCGCCGATGCCGGTCACGACGGTGCAGAAGATGATCGGCGCGATCAGCATCTTGATCAGCTTGATGAAGCCGTCGCCGAGCGCCTTGATCCAGTCATTGGTGGCAAGCGACGGCCACAGCCAGCCAACGATGACACCGAGCACGATCGCGAACAGGACCTGGACGTAGAGAATCTTGTACCAGGGACGGGACGCCTGCGACGGCGCCGCGGTTGCGATGGTTGCCATTTGACGTTTCTCCCCCAAACACAGACTTGAACGACCGGCCGCCTGGCGGCGTTGTTCGGTCGTGTCTACCCTCGCCCACCCAAGGCCAAATATCGCAGCGGAGTCAATGCCGTTTGCAGCTGTGTGAGGCGGGTGCGCCGGCTTTGACGACGGTAAGATCGTCTAGCCCAACCAGCGCGCGATCCGCGCCACCGCTTCGCGCATGTCCTCGGCCGAGCGGGCATAGGAGAAGCGGATGAAGTTGCGGCCATGGATGGGATCAAAGTCGATGCCGGGGGTCGCCGCGACATGGGCCTCGTCCAGCATGGTCTTGGCAAAAGCAAGGCTGTCGGTCGTGAAGTCGGAAACGTCGGCGTAGAGGTAGAACGCGCCATCGGCGGGCAGAAACTTGGTCAGCCCGGCTTTGGGCAGCCCTTCGATCAGGATGCGGCGGTTTTCCACATAGCCGCGCTTGACCGCTTCCATCTCCTCCCGTCCGTCGAACGCGGCCTCCGCCGCGATCTGCGA
>CAZLYG010000140.1:0-11089 GCA_964563075.1 uncultured Steroidobacteraceae bacterium
GTCACGAGCGTTTATAGCAGCACGAAGTATTCCACGCGCTGACTGCACCGAAGATGACGCAACGCGCATGATCGTCGTGACCGTCAATAGCGGCAGCACCTCCGTGAAGCTGGGCGCCTATGAGGTGCGTGCCGGCTCGCCGCCCAGCCGGCTCACTGCCACACAGCATCGTGCTTCGGAGGCTGAAAAGACCGCATTGCTGGCTGAATTCGTCGGTCAATTGCGCCCGCACACCGTGGCCCATCGCGTGGTGCACGGCGGAACGCGCTTCACTCGCCCTACCCGCATCGATGCGGCGGTGTTGGCAGAGCTGAGCGGGCTCTCTGAGCTGGCGCCGCTGCACAATCCCACCGCGGTGAGCTGGATCGAAGCAGCGCGCGAGGTATTCGATCCCGCTGTGGTGCAGATCGCTGCATTCGACACGGCCTTCTTTGCCAATCTTCCACCCGTTGCAAGCCACTACGCCCTGCCCCCGCACATGGGCAGCGAGCTGGGTGTACGGCGCTATGGTTTTCATGGTCTCGCACACGAAGCGATGCTCCGCAGGTGGCAGGAACTGCACCCGGAATTGTCCGGCGGAGGTCGGCTGATCACCCTTCAGCTCGGCGGCGGTTGCTCCATCGCTGCGCTGGCAGCCGGCCGGCCCCTGGATACATCCATGGGATTCTCGCCCCTGGAGGGCCTGATGATGGCCACTCGCTGCGGCGATATCGATGCCGCCGCGGTGCCCTTTCTGCAGCAGCGCCTGGGTCAATCCGCTGACGAGGTCGTTGCACGGCTCAATCGGGAAGCAGGTCTGGCCGGTGTGTCGGGAGTCTCGAGCGATCTGGGTGAGCTGCTCGCCAGCCAGGATCCCCGTGCGTCTCTGGCCGCGGATCTCTACTGTTACCGCGCGCGCAAATACATTGGCAGCTACCTGGCGGTTCTGGGAGGATGCGACGGCATCGTCTTCAGCGGCGGCGTCGGCGAGCACGTCCCGGCGGTGCGTGCGCGTATCCTCGAGGGCATGCAATGGGCCGGCATCCAGCTGGATGCGGCTGCCAACCAGGCCTGCCGTGGACAGGAAGCGCGGATCGCGCCGCCCCACAGTCAGGTTGCCGTCCACGTGATACCCGCAGACGAAGATGCCATGCTCACCGCCGCCGCCTTGGCTGTAGCGGACGAGCAGCGTTGAGAGATGCCAGGTGAGCGGGCACGATGCTTGCCTGCCACGGGCTCGTTGGAACAGGAACGAGGAGTCGGAAAATGAAGCAGCAGTTCGACGCCGGAAAGATCGCAGACGACTTGCAGTCGCTCATCCATCACGCGGAGGAGCTGCTGCGCGCCACCGCTGATAGCGCGAGCGAGTCAGCTATCAGTGCCCGCGAGCGGGCCGAAGAGTCCCTGAGCGCAGTGCGCGCCCGGCTCGCAGACTTCCAGGATGAAGTGAAGGGGCATGCACGGGCGGTCGATGACTACGTGACCGACAATCCGTGGACGGCGGTTGCGGTCGTGGGAGGACTCGCGCTGATCGCCGGCCTGATCATGGGACGCAAATGATCGAAGACGGCGCGGATGCCGCCGCCGTCGGCGATGCAACTCAGACCCCGGGGTCCTTGCGTGGCCTGCTGGCGGCCGGCATCGAGGCGCTCAAGACGCGACTCGACCTGATCGTCGTCGAAGCAGAAATCTATCTGCTGCGCACACTGCAGACGATACTGTGGGCGCTGGCTGCGTTGGCTTGCGGCTTACTGGCCTTCCTGTTTGTCATCGTCGCCATCATCGCGGCGCTCTGGGATACACACAGGATGGCCGGCGTCCTCGGCGCCGCCGGGTTGTTCGCTGTGTTGACCGCCGTGTTCGCTGCACTTGCCAGCCGGGCGATGCGGGTCCGGCCGTTGATCCTGGAAAAGTCCCTGCAGCAACTCGAGCACGATCGACGCAAAGTGGAAGGTACTGAATGAAGCGCCGGATTGCCGAACTGGAAGAGCGCCGGCAGGGGTTACTGGCGCAGATCGAAGCGCAGCGTCACGAGCTCGCCTGGCAGGCGGAGCAGTTCCGCCCCACTTCGCAGGTAGCCTCGTGGGCGCGACGCCGCGGCTCGCAATCGGCTGCCAATCACCCGTTGGCCTGGCTTGCCGGAATTGCGAGCATCCTGGTCATGCTGAAGCCGCCGCGACGACTGTTCTCATGGCTGCCTTGGCTCGCCGGCGCGCTATCGCTGCTTACGCGGGTCACACGCGTGGTGCGATTGATCAACGAGCTGCGCGGCGTGCGTGCCAGCTACCGCTGAATGGGGGGTGTAGCGGGGATCGTCGTGCTGGTTGGTGTCGTGCCGGCCGTCTGCGGCGGCGCCGTTGAATTCTGCGGCGTCGTTGTGGCCGTCGCGGGTTGCTGAGCGTCCGGCGATGGGTCCGGGGCATTCGGGTTATCGGCCTCCAGTCCCACCACCACCGGCATACCGGTCGCGGCCTGCAGTGCCTGCCGAGCGAAATCCCAGTGAATCGCGGCGGTGGTGCTGCCGAGCGCCTTGTCGAGCTGCGCGGAGAGCAACTGCATGTCCGGATCGGTGCTCTGGCCCTGCGCGTCCACGGGCGGATGCACTTCCAGCAGCAGCTTGCCGTCGACGAAGGCGGTCTTCACGGGCTCGTTGATCAGATAGACCTTCGTGCCGACGGGAATGAGCGGAAACAACGCGGCGACATCCTCGGGGTACATGCGGATGCAGCCGTGAGTGACCGCCATGCCCACGGCCATCGGATTGTTGGTGCCGTGGATCATGTAGGCCCCGTCACCCACAGCCAGGCGCATGGCGTAATCCCCCAGAGGATTGTCCGGACCCGCCGGGACGACCTTCGGCAGAGGATCGCCGTTGGCTTCGTGCTCCTTGCGGACCGACTCCGGCGGATACCAGGTCGGGTGCTTGATCTTCTGGATGACGTGGGTCTGCCCCAGGGGAGTGTGCCAATCCATCTTGCCGATGCTCACCGGGAAGGTGATGACGACGGGCTTCTCGTTCTTCTTCGGCTTCGGATAGTAGTAGAGCCGGTGCTCCGGAATGTTGACGACGATGCCTTCGTGCGGTCCCGGAGGAAGGATGCGTTGTCCGGGCAGCAGGATGTCCTTGCCCTCGCCGGGAATCCATAGATCGGTGCCCGGATTGGCGCGGATGATCTCCTCGTAGCCGAGGCTGTAGCGCCGCGCGATGTCCAGCAGCGTGTCCTGATATGTCGATTTGACGTGCTCGTCGCTCCCGATCACTGCGGTGCCGTCGGCGGGCAGCTCGTAGACCGTAGCCCGGGCCGGTGCGCCCACCAGCACGGCAAACAAGACCAGGAAGGCGGACCTGATGCTCATATCCATTCTTCAAAGCACGGGTATGTGATTGATTCTAAAGATTTCGATTTACTTTTCAAGCGCAGGTCCCGGACCGTAGAGGCCATTGTAGACAAATCCGCGAGGTGCCGGGTTTCGTGAGGCCGGCAGCGCTTGCGGGCACCGGGCTTGCTGCAGCCCTTCCCCAAGGTATTCCAGGAGGTGAAACCCATGCGCTCGGCTGTGAAAATCGCGGTAGCCGCCGCCGCAACCGTGCTCGCGGCCGGTTGCAACGTGATCCATGGAAACGAGACCACGGGTCAATATGTCGATGATGCAACATTGACGGCGCGTGCCAAGGCAGCCCTCGTGGCGGACAAGCAGGTCGCGGCAACGGACTTCCATCTCGAGGTCTACATGGGCAACGTGACTATCAGCGGCGCTGCGCGAACCAAGGAAGAGGCTCAACGGGTGGAACAGGACATTCGCAATGTGCGAGGTGTGAAGAGCGTCAAGAACGCCACCTACGTCGCATATACCGGAGACGAGACGAAGAGGAGATAGCACCGCTCTCGCGCACGGGCGCGCGTCATCGTACGCGCCGCCTCGTTCGCGGCGAAAATTCCCTCTGCCGGCCTGCCAACCTCCGCCCGCCGGGCCTCACACTCGCGCGGTAAACGAGGTATCGTTGCCCGCCGCAACAACCCTGACGGCCGAATTTGCCCACCGGTCTGAAACTCGAACGGGCGTTCTACGACCGCCCGACGCTTACCGTCGCCCGCGAGCTGATCGGCACTCATCTGGTACGCGACGACGGCAGCAGGCGGCGTGTTGGGAGAATCGTGGAGACCGAGGCCTACCAGGGTCCTGAGGATCTCGCGGCGCACTCTTCGCGCGGGCGCACGGCCCGTACCGCTGTCATGTTCGGACCACCGGGCCATGCGTACGTCTACTTCATCTACGGCTTCTGGAATTGCCTCAATGTCGTGACGGAGCAGGAAGGGACGCCTCATGCCGTGCTGTTGCGCGCCCTCGAGCCGGTAGCGGGCATTGCCGACAAGACGTGGGGACCCGGCCTGCTGTGCAGGGCCTTGAGCATCGACCGCACTCTCAACGGTGCGGATCTGTGCGGCGACGTCCTGTGGATCGAGCGGCCGCGCGGCAGGCACCGGGCTCCGCGAATCGGCCGCAGCCCACGCATCGGCGTGGACTACGCGGGTGCCTGGGCTTCCCGGCCATGGCGTTTTTTCGATCGCGACTCGCCCTACGTCTCCACAGTGTCAGAACCGCAGCGTCGCCGGCAACTCACGCGAACACCTTGATATCAGCCCGCTCATCGGACGCCCGCGCCTTCGCTTGGCCGGCGCTCACGCCAATTGACGTGGTCGCCGGCCATCAGTGAAACCTTACGGCCTCACCTCTCCTGCCGCGACTGACACTTGTCGCACCAGCGGCCCCGAATCGTGCAGAGCGGTCAGACTGAACAACTCCGGCCGCAGCGTCCGATAACGCTCGACCGCAACAAACAGCGTCGACGGATCGCGCTGCAGTCGGCGCGACACTTCCGCGAGCGTTGCGACTCCCCGCTCGGTCGCGTACCACGTGATCAACGCACGCCCCAGCGCCAATCGGCGCTGCCTGGATCGCGACAGAACCTCGGTGCGCTCCAGGCCGAGCGTACACGAGACGGTGTCGATGACCTGGTCCAGGGAGTAAGCGCTGCGATGCACGCGCTGGCTGCGCGGGATCTGCGTCATGAACTGTCGGTCCCCAAGCACGCGCGGGTCGTCTGCGCCGCCGCGGTCGAAGTTGATGTCGTCCTCCGGTGGAACGCTGTCCGACATGAGCCGCCGGTATGCCTGCACGGCATCGGCGCTGGCCAAGTGACGCGCCGCGGCCGAACGTTGAGCCAACATTCGTAGCGCCACGCTGGTCGTGAGCCACGGAACCTCGCTCTTGCCGAGATAGGCACGGTGGCTGCTCAACTCGTAGTCATCGAGGCTGGCCGCGTGTCCACTGCGCACAGGCAGCAGATGCAGATAGCGGATCAGCTTCAGCAGGTAGGCTTCCGGGTCGATCAGCAGCGCCTGATAACGCTGTTGGAACAGGTGCCCCGATTCGCCCTGCCGCCGGTGCACGCGCCGCGCGTACTGGCTGCTGAGCCGCTGCATGAGGCGCCCCACCGGCATATCCGAGATCTGCACGACCAGGCGGATAGCATCAGTGTCCCAGCAATAGGCATGCACACGCGCGCGGCAGCGGGCGAGCATCGTCGCCAGCAGCCGCTCGAAGGTGGCGTAGTCGGCCGGGTCGCTGAAAATGGGTTGACGTGCGTTGCTGCGCTGGACGACGTAGTAAACGCCCTCCGGCACGTGAAGTCTGGATCGGCGTGACATCCCTGCCTCCGGAAATTCCTGTGGTGGTTCTCAAGGCATCCCGGTTACTTCCGGGTGCGTCCCTGGCGCGAGCGTGTTGATTCCCTTCCCGCCGCCCTCCTCGCATGGAGTTGTTTTGTCGGTGTCCCCTCCGTGGTGACCATTGCCCGATCCTGCAACATCTACGCCGCACAGGCAAGGTCTGACACGCTCCCGGGGTGTCGTCTGAGTGCGACGCGATCTCCGGTGCCGGACACTGCAGAAACGGCCGGGCAATGTCGCCCGCACAGGGCGAGCCTCGCGAAACGTTCCTGTTTTCGCGCGGCTGCCTCTGTAAACGCTACTCTGCTGCTTTGCGCTCGGATATCTCAGTCAGTTCCAGAAGCGCCTTGCCTTCGGGCACCCGCTCGCCCGGAGCACAATGGATCGCCTGGACGACTCCGGCATAGGGAGCCGTGATGGTGTGCTCCATTTTCATGGCCTCCACGACCATCAGCACTTCCCCTGCCGCCACTTTCTGGCCGGTTTTGACGGCGACGGCGACCACGACCCCCGGGAGTTGCGTAGTCAGGCCGCCACGGATGGCGGAGCTCGAATACTCGCGATTGCGTGGATCGTCGCTGAGGAGATGAAAGTGTTCTGCATCGAGCCAGATGTGCACCTGTGTGGGATCCAGCCAGTAGTGGGCGGTGTGCAACACCTGAGCGAGCCGCCCACTCACCTGCTCTCCCGTCACACGGATATCCGCAAGGGCGAGCGGCGCTGCGCCATCGACACTCACCGCGACGGGATTGCCGTGCGCGTTTTCCAGCTCGACTTCGTAGTGCCGCTGGCGGCACAGAAATCCGAATGCCACCCTCGCAGACAGGTTGGGCGTGAAACCGTCCATCGCGTCCCAGGGGCCCCCGCCGCTCCCGAGGCGTGCGTGTCGGGCCGCCAGTGCGGCAAGAGCCAGTGCGGCCGGCGGTGGCTCGTTGGGATCCAGTCCCATCGAGCCCGGCTCCCGCAGCGAAGCAACACTATGAGCGGCCGCGAGGAAGCGCTCATTTCGCACCAGGCGCGCGAGCCAGCGCTCGTTGGTGTGAACGCCGGCGCAATAGGTCCGGTCGAGACCGGCAGCGAGCTGCGCTGCTGCCTGTTCCCGCGTCGGCGCCCACGCGATGACTTTGCCGAGCAATGAGTCGTAATGACTCGGGACCTCATCGCCCGATTCGAATCCCGCATCCACCCTGAGCGACTCTCCCCGCGGCCACTGCAGCAACGACAAATGGCCGCAGCTGGGGAGGAAGTCCCGTTGCGGGTCCTCGGCGCACACGCGGGCCTCGATAGCATGACCTGCGAACGCGATCTGTGACTGTTGCAGCGGTAACGACTCTCCCGCCGCCACCCGCAGCTGCCACTCCACGAGGTCGAGGCCTGTGATCGCTTCCGTGACGGTATGCTCCACCTGCAACCGGGTGTTCATTTCCATGAAGTAGAACTCACCGGCCTCGAAGAGGAACTCGACGGTTCCAGCCCCGACATACCCGATTTCACGAGCCACGCGCAGCGCCGCCTGGCGCATGCGCTCCCGCACCGGCTGCGGGATATTCGGCGCCGGAGCTTCCTCGATGACCTTCTGATGCCGCCGCTGCAGGGAACAGTCCCGGTCTCCGAGGTGAATCGCCTGGCCGCGGGTGTCTGCAAACACCTGCACCTCCACGTGCCGCGGCTCCTTCAGAAAGCGCTCGAGCAGCAGCGCGCCATCGCCGAACGCGCTCTCGGCGAGCCGCCGCGCCGCCGCGAGCGCCGGAGCGATCTGCCTCGTCTCGGAGATGATGTGCATGCCCTTGCCACCGCCGCCAGCGGCCGGCTTGATGATCAATGGCAGCGGCAGACGGCGGGCCTGTTCTTCCAGGTGCGCCAGGTCCTGGACGTCGCCGTCGTACCCGGGCAGTACGGGAACCCCCGCGGCTTTCATGCGGGCCTTGGCGACGATCTTGGAGCCCATCGCAGCGATCGCCTCTGCAGGAGGCCCAACAAAGCTGAGCCCTGCGCGCTGGCACGCTTCTGCAAACTGAGCCTGCTCTGAGAGGAACCCGTAGCCGGGATGTACGGCTTGCGCTCCAGTCGCTGCGGCAGCTTCCAGCAATCGTGGAATGTTGAGGTAACTGTCGCGTGCAGCCGCACCGCCAATGCACACGGCGACGTCGGCCTCGCGGACGTGCCGTGCACCGGCATCGGCTTCCGAATAAACCGCGATCGTGCGGATTCCCAGTCGCCGTGCCGTTCTGAAAATCCGGCAGGCAATCTCGCCGCGGTTGGCAACCAGGAGACTGTCGATCAGTCGACTCGATGTCGGCATTGCAGCGCGCCTCGACTCACATGCGCAGAACGCCCAGTCGCGTGGGCTGGGCAGGTGCGTTGTGAACCGTGGCCAGGCACAACCCGAGAATTCGCCGAGTGTCCGCGGGATCGATCACTCCATCGTCCCAGAGTCGCGCCGATGCGTAGTAAGGATTGCCCTGCTGCTCGTACTGCTCTCGAATCGGCTGCTTGAAGGCTTCCTCATCCTCCGCGGACCATTCGCGACCCGCACGCTCGAGCTGATCTCGCTTCACGGTCGCGAGCACACTGGCCGCCTGCTCACCGCCCATGACGGAGATACGCGCGTTGGGCCATTGGAACAGGAATCGCGGGGAATACGCCCTTCCACACATGGCGTAGTTACCCGCTCCGTAGCTGCCACCGATGATGACCGTGAGCTTCGGAACTTCCGCACAGGCCACGGCGGTTACGAGCTTGGCCCCATCTTTGGCTATTCCGCCCGCCTCCGCCCGCCGGCCGACCATGAATCCCGTGATGTTTTGCAGGAACAGCAGAGGGATCTGCTCACGCGTGCACAGCTCGATGAAGTGTGTGCCCTTCAGAGCGCTCTCCGAGAAAAGGATGCCGTTGTTCGCAAGGATTCCGACCGGATAGCCGTGTATGCGAGCGTAGCCACATACGAGCGTCGTGCCATACAGCTGCTTGAACTCCTCGAGCTCGGAGCCGTCCACGAGGCGCGCAATGACCTCACGGACGTCGTAGGGCTTGCGCAAGCTGGCCGGTATGGCGCCGTAGATTTCATCAGTGGCGTATTTGGGCTCACGTACCGCGGCCGGCGGGCTCCTGCGTTCCCCGGGCCGCAGCCTTCCGATGATGCCCCGAGCGACGGCCAACGCATGCGTGTCGTTCTCGGCGTAGTGATCGCAGACTCCTGACTCGCGGCAGTGCACGTCCGCTCCGCCAAGTGACTCTGCGTCGATGTCCTCGCCGGTTGCCGCTTTCACCAGGGGCGGACCGCCCAGAAACACTCGCCCTTGATTGCGGACGATCACATTCTCATCCGACATCGCCGGTACATACGCGCCCCCGGCGGTACACGAGCCGTGCACGACCGCAACCTGGGCGATACCGGCTGCGGATAGTCTCGCCTGGTTGTAGAAGATCCGACCGAAGTGCTCTCTGTCGGGAAACACCTCGTCCTGCGCGGGCAGATACGCCCCTCCGCTTTCCACCAGGTACACACACGGCAGGTGATTGTCGGCGGCGATCTCCTGCGCGCGCAGGTGTTTCTTCACCGTGATCGGATAGTAAGTGCCCCCTTTGACGGTCGGATCGTTCGCAACGATGAGGCACTCGCGCCCGCTCACCCGGCCGATTCCTGTCACGATGCCGCCGCAGGCAATGTCGCCACCGTACAGGCCGTGCGCCGCCAGCTGCGACAGCTCCAGAAACGGGCTGCCGGTATCCAGCAGCACCCGGATACGCTCACGTGCGCTCAGCTTGCCGGCTTTCCTGTGCTTCTCGCGCGCTGCGGGTGAGCCTCCCAGTGCCGCCCGGCCGACCTCCTGCCGTAAGGCCTGTGCCAAAGCCCGGAGCGCGGCGTCGTTCTGCCGGAACTCCTCGGAATGCGGATCGACCTGCGTCGCCAGCGCCGCCATTGCCCCTTGCCACCATTGTCGGGTTGTCGGACAATCATACGAGCACATCGAATCGGAAGGCAAGCCCATGACCGCCCTGGATGTCTGCGATTGCGACTTCGATCTCGGCGAGACTCTGCTGCAGATTCGCGATCAGGTCCGGCGCTTCGCGCTCGAGCAGATCGCCCCGCGCGCGGCCCAGATCGATCGCACCAACGAATTTCCCCGTGACCTGTGGCCCGCGCTCGGCACGCAGGGCCTGCTCGGCGTGACCGTGCCCGAGCGCTGGGGAGGATCGGGTCTGGGATATCTCGCGCACACGCTGGTCATGGAGGAGATCTCCCGCGCCTCCGGGGCTGTCGGGCTCTCCTATGGCGCGCACTCCAACCTGTGCGTGAACCAGATCAGCCTGAATGGCACCGATGCCCAGCGCGAGCGCTTTCTTCCGAAGCTGCTGAGCGGCGAGCATGTCGGCGCACTGGCGATGTCCGAACCCGGCTCGGGGTCCGATGTCATCTCGATGCAGATGCGCGCACAGAAGCGAGCCGACGGCTACGTGCTCAACGGCCGCAAGATGTGGATAACCAACGGTCCTGACGCGGACATCTTCGTCATCTACGCCAAGACCGATGCGACGGCGGGACCACGCGGCATCACGGCATTCATCGTGGAGCGCAGCAGCGCGGGGTTCTCGACGGCTCAGAAGCTTGACAAGCTCGGCATGCGTGGCTCTGGCACCTGCGAGCTCGTGTTCCAGGACTGCTTCGTGCCCGCGGCCAACGTTCTGCGCGAGGAGAACAGCGGCGCCCGGGTGCTCATGAGCGGGCTCGACTACGAACGCGTCGTTCTGGCGGGCGGACCGCTTGGGCTGATGGCGGCTGCGTTGGACCTGGTGTTACCTTATGTGCGCGAGCGCAAGCAGTTCGGCCAGCCGATCGGAACTTTCGAGCTGATGCAGGCGAAGCTGGCAGACATGTACGCTTCGTTGAATGCCTCGCGCGCCTACGTCTATTCGGTCGCCCGGGCCTGCGACGCCGGTCGCGTGAAACGGCGCGATGCCGCCAGCTGCATTCTGTTCGCAGCCGAACGCGCAACCAACAGCGCCCTCGAAGCCATTCAGGCCCTCGGCGGCAACGGCTATATCAACGATTATCCCGCTGGCCGGCTGCTGCGGGATGCGAAGCTCTACGAGATCGGCGCCGGCACGCAGGAGATCCGCCGCATGCTGATCGGCCGCGAGTTGTTCGAGGCCGCCGCATGAGTGCCGAGGGGGGACGCACCGCGGCGCGCGCGAAATCGGGCGTGTCACCGGCAACGGGCGCGAAATCGAGCGCCGCGCCGGCAGTGTCGCCGACAAGCGCTCAGCCGAGAGCGGCGGGGGTAGCGGGGGCCGTCGCCCAATCGAGGGCGACCACGGCCGCGTCGCGGGCGACCGCGGCATCGCAGGCCGGCACCCGCTCGAGCGCGGCAGCGTCG
>CAZLYG010000141.1:0-11063 GCA_964563075.1 uncultured Steroidobacteraceae bacterium
ATGCCGACCTGGCGGTTCCCAGGGAGTCTCGTTCGGCTGCCGCGCGCATCAGAGCTGATTGGGCCGGTGACGCCGGCAATCACTTCGGCGGTATCGCGCACTCGAAATTCCCCGCATCGTTCGTGTCGCCGCTCCCCTTGTATTTCGCCTGCTGCGGGTACGGACAGAGGGGTCGTGTCAGTGTCTTCGTGGTATCCAGTGGCGATGGTCCGGAGCCAATCAGCCGATCCGGTGCGATGCCCTGCTCGACCCAGCGCACCAGCGCGGCGAACACGTCGTGCTGCGGATCGGTGCTGGCGGGTGCCGTACCGAAATCAGTCGCGTCATTTCCAAAATGCACCGGGCCCACACCGCCGCTGCAATGGGCCATGCCCGGCACCATGAAGAGACGGTAGAAGTCTTCCACGGACTTCGACGGGCTTCTCGGGTCCGGAGCGGTGGAAAGGAACGATCGAACAGCCTGGTAGTACTCGATCGACGAAGCAGCGACGATCGCGGCATCGCTCCACCCGTGGTACTGCAGGAGCTTGCCGCCGTGTGCGCGGAAGGAGCGCAGGTCTGGATTCGTGGCATTGATGATTGGCGCGACCTTCTTGTCGCTGACGCGCACGTCACGATCGAAATCCATGGACTGGAGCCGCCAGTCAGGCCGCTCGAAAACCAGGTCACGGTAATACGACAGGGCGAATCCCGCCTGGGCGCTCTGTCCAGGGGACATGCCCAGGATCCATATGGGCCAATTCATGGGCATCGCCTCGGTGCCTGAGGCGATGAGTCCGGGAAACAGCTGTTCTCCCGTGTGAGGATTCTTGGGACCTGCATAGAGCGCCTTCAGCGTGCCAAGCTGCCCTGCAGTCAAGCAATCATTTGCATCCGCACCCTTACAGGCGAGCACAGCCGGGTCGAAATGGCAGGCAAGAGGATTGGAGACGAGCCCATCCTTCAGTCCATCCACTGCATCGCAGGCCGCGATTACCGCGCGCTGGATGGCCGGAAGCTTCGCAATCGGAATGGGCTCCCTATTGAGCGCCCGCTCGTTCCAGGCAAAGCTCGTGAACAGATGCGACCAGTCGCTGGCGGGCGCCCCTGCGAGAATGCCGTTGAAGTCTTCCGGGTACCTCTGCGCCTCCATCAGCGCTTCCCGGCCGCCGTCCGAACAGCCGACGAAGTAGCTCTCCGTAGGAGGCTTGCCATAGAACGCGGCGGCAATCGCTTTCGCCTGCTCGGAAATGTCGTGCACAGCGCGGTAGCTGAAGTCGATTTGCTTCTCCGGATGCCCGAGAGCAAAGGTTCCCTGGGGAGTCTTGGTGGCGTCGTGGCCGTCGTCAGTAGCGGCAACCGCGTACCCGCGACGCAGCGGATCCACCAACGCCGCCCGATTCACGGTTCCGGCGAATCCTCCGTTACCCTTCTGCTGGTAGCGGCCATTCCAGCCCGTCAGCGGGAGCCAGAGCTCGAAGCCGATTTCGGAGTCCGAGGACGGCCGGCTGACGCCGTGCATCTCGCATCGTGCCGGCACATCGAGCGTGACGGGTCCGGCAAACGTAGTCATCGTCGTCGGCCCTGCGCTGACGGCCTTCGCTGAGACCACGGTCGCGTGCGGAAGGTTCAGTGTTGTCAGACTCTCACATTCACGCGCAGGCGCCGCCTGCGAGGGGGAGGTGACAGCAACCCCAGCCAGCATCACTCCGGCAACAAAGGAGCCTTTGAAGCGCATCTTCGCTTTCTCCGAGTAGAGAGGTGGATGATTGTTTATGCCGTTCGTACGGCGTCGGCGGCGCTCAGGCCCAGCTCGGCGACCGAGATCTCCCGCATGCGGTATTTCTGGATCTTGCCCGTGACCGTCGTCGGGAACTCGGTGACGAAGCGCACATATCGAGGGATCTTGTGGGTGGCGATCTGACCGCGGCAGAATTCGCAGATCTCTTCGGGCGTCGCGCTCTGTCCCTCACGGAGCCGCACCCACGCGCAGACCTCTTCGCCATATTTGTGATCCGGAACCCCGATCACCTGAGCCTCGCTCACCTTCGGATGCGAGTAGAGGAACTCCTCGATCTCGCGAGGGTAGATGTTCTCGCCTCCGCGGATGATCATGTCCTTGATGCGTCCGCTGATGTTCACATACCCGTCCTCGCGCATCACGGCGAGATCACCCGAATGCATCCATCGCGCGGAGTCGATCGCCTCAGCGGTCGCCCGTGGGTTATCCCAGTAGCCAAGCATCACCGAATACCCCCGCGTGCACAGCTCGCCCTGAGTGCCGCGGGGGACGATTTCACCCGTCTCGGGACTCACGATCTTGCACTCCAGGTGCGGGTGAATTCGTCCGACCGTCGATACCCGGTCTTCGATCGGGTCATCCACGGCAGACTGGAAGGAGACGGGTGAGGTCTCGGTCATGCCGTAGCAAATCGTCACCTCGCGTACGTGCATGCGCTCGATGACCTGACGCATCACCTCGATGGGACAGGGCGATCCCGCCATGATGCCGGTGCGCAGCGAGTCCAAACGTGCACTGTCTACTAACGGATGCCCAAGCATGCCGATGAACATGGTGGGCACACCGTAGATCGATGTGCAGTGCTGTGCTTCGATCGCGCGCAAGGTGGCTTCGGGATCGAAGGACTCGGCCGGAATGACGACCGCAGCGCCGTGTGTCAGGGCGGCCAGATTGGCCATTACACAGCCGAAACAATGATAGAACGGCACCGGAGTGCAGATCCGGTCCTCAGCGGTGTACCGCAAAGCCTCCCCGACGAAGAATCCGTTGTTGAGGACATTGTGATGTGAGAGCGTGGCTCCCTTAGGGGAGCCCGTCGTTCCAGAGGTGTACTGGATATTGGCCGGATCATCGAATTGCAGACGATCCTGCACGGCCTCGAGCGCGGCGAGCGACATCGGCTCGCCCAGCTGCATGAACTCCTGCCAACTCAGGCCCCCCGGTGTTGCTCCGTCGCCGAGATAGATCACATGCCGCAGGCGCGGCAGCCTGGTGACAGTGAGCGGTCCGCCACGTGTTGCGATCAGCTCCGGAGCAAGGGCGAGGAGGATCGCCAAATAGTCGGTCCTTCGGAAAGTGCGTGCCGTTATCAAGACGCTGAGGCCGGAATGCTTCAACGCATATTCGAGCTCGCGCTGCCGGTACGCCGGATTGATGTTCACCAGGATGGCACCGGCCTTTGCAACGGCGTACTGGGTGATGACCCATTCGGCGACGTTCGGGCTCCAGATGCCTACACGGTCTCCCCGTTGGATGCCGAGCGCGAGCAAACCTCGCGCGGCGCGGTTCACCTGATTGAGCAGTTGCGCATATGTGTAGCGCGAGCTCTGGTGACAGGAGATCAATGCGTCGCGATCACCCGCCTGAGCGGCAATTTGGTCGAGCGATGCTCCGATCGTCTGTCCCAGAAGCGGCGTGGTGGCCGTTCCGTGCACATAGGAAGACGACATGCGGTTCCCCCTCAATCCCACGCCGCTGACCATATAACGAACGTTAGTTAGTGTCAATCTGACCGAGAGCGTACGTCGCGTGGCAGTCGGTTATGCTCGCAGGCTTCCACCTCCCGGAAAGAAACGCGTGGCCTCCAAGACCAAAGCTGCAGCAGGGAAACGGAACACCGCCGAGGCGATCCTCGAGGCGGGGGAGCGCCTGTGCGCCGAGCACGGCATAGAGGCTATGTCGATTCGAGATGTCGCTGCGGCGGTGGGGGTCAGCATTCCCGTCATCTACCATCACTACGGATCGAGGAGCAATCTGCTCCGGGCGATCTGTGTCAACCGCTTCGGCGAAATCGGCGGTGAGTATCAGCAGATGCTGGCAATGCTGGAGGCCCAGGAGGCGCCCGCGGTCGCAGACATCATTCGCGCGGTTCTGCAGCCGGTCAATCAGTGGCGCAAGCCCGGACGAGAAGCATCGCTCCAGTTCTACGCGCTCGCGCTCGTCTGTCCCTTGCCCGAAGTGAAGGACTTGATGGACGCCGGAGTTGCCGGGTTCCACCGGCCCGTGGCGCTGCTGCAGCGCGCGCTCCCACACCTCACTCACGAAGAGATCTGCTGGCGGCTGTACTTCACAATAAAGCTCTCGCACCAGACCGCATGGGACGCTTCGAGGTTGACGCTCCTGTCCAGTGGAAGTTGCAACGGATCCGATCCTGACGAAGCGCTCACTCGTGCTATCGCTTTCGCGGAAGCGGGATGCCTCGCGCCGCCGTCCAGGTCAACGAGGAAGGCGGCACCTCGCGGCAAGAGGAGGGCGCAGCGCCAGCCTGGATAGCGCGCGGCGGCAGCGCAGATAGAGCGCGACGCCCCGAGGTAGCATCTGCGGCCACCCCCCTCAGTTCGCCTTGGCGAACCCCATTCGGTCGGCGCCATCCGGGGACTTGACATCACATGCATATACATGTATGGTAGCGCCATGAACCTGATATCCCTTCCTTGCTACTGCGCAACGCTCCGCCAGGCCGCCCGAGCGGTCACGGTGCTCTACGAGGAGATGCTCGCCGACAGCGGCCTTCATGCCACGCAGTACACGGCGTTGCAGCTTCTGGACACTGTTCCGGACCTGACCACAACTGAACTGGCGGACGCACTGGGTATCGACCAGACCACCGCCACGCGAACTCTGGCGTTGATCAAGAAGGCGGGATTTGTAAAGGACACTGTAGGCGTGGATCGCCGGGAGCGCCATTGGGGTCTGAGTGCCCAGGGACAGGCGCTGCTGAAGAAACTGAGACCTCGCTGGGAGGCGGCGCAGGAAGCCTTCGAGAAGCGCCTCGGGCGCGGCGAGGCGGCCGCCCTGAAGAAGGCGTCGTACCTCGCCGCCAGCCGGCTTTCCTCGAGCCATAGCTGAAACACAGACGACGACTCGGACACCTTATTTTGCCGGCTAATATATGTATCTACATGCAATAACGAACAGGAGATCGACCATGTCACTGCACATTGCCAAGCGCTTCATTCGACCGCTGGTTCTCGCCTCAGCGGCAGTCTTCTTCTACGTCAGCGTCGCCTCCGCAGCCGATTCTGCAGGCGACACTCAACAGCGGATGAAGGATTTGCTCACAGGGACCGCCACAGCTCACTACATCCGACCATCCGCAGGTCAAGAGAGCAGCCCGGCGACGGCGCGGACCGTCGATTCTCTGGAGTTCGTCAAACAGCTGTTGCTCGGGACGACCGGCGCCAGCGCTCAGACGGGAGCGCATTCCGGGGTGCCACGCGCTTCAGCAGAAATCCTCTCACGGGGACTCGCCCGTCGCGATTCACAGGCGGCAGTCCGGCGCGTTCTGCTTGGCCAGTCTCATGCGCGTGATGCTTCGTGATTCGCAGCACCTCCGACGCACCGAGCAGCGAATGCTCGCTACCGCAGGCGAAGGTGGCGAGCATTCCTGGGAAGAAGGGGCACACATGAGGCTAATCTCGCATGGAGTGGTGGTTGGGCGTTGGCTACTGGCGGCTCTCGCATCGTTCAGCCTCCTTTCGCAGCTCAGCATGTCAGGTTGCGCCGTCGGCCCCTCGTATCGAAAGCCCACACCCTCGAAATGTTCCACAGTGCCGCTGCACTACAGGGACACCCGACGAGCGCTCCCACGCCGGCCCTCGAGACGTGGTGGGATGGTTTCAACGACCCGATGCTCTCGCGCATCGTGCGACAGGCGCGTGACCAGAACCTCGATCTCGCGGCCGCACTGGCGCGAGTCCAGCAGGCTCGGGGCGCAGCCCGTGAGGCCGGAGCGCAGCTCCTGCCCACTGTCGACCTGAATGGTCAGGCGACGCGGATCCACCAGTCCCTGCAGAGCCCGCTCGGCCAGATCGCCAGCGAGGTGCCTGGGTTCAAGCGCGATCAGTCCCTCTACGATGCGGGTCTGGGAGCGAGCTGGGAGTTGGATCTGTTCGGCGGTCTGCGCCGCGGCAGAGAAGCCGCCTCGGCCGAGGCAGATGCCGCCATTGCCGAGCAGGTAGGCACAAGGATTTCCGTCACGGCGGATGCTGCGGACGCCTACTTGCGTATCCGCGGCGCTCAGGCGCGCATCGCCGTTGCCGAGCAGCAGGTCGCCACCGATGGGCGGCTGCTGGAGCTCGTGCGCCTGAGATTTGGCCGCGGACTGGCGGCCGTGCGGGAGGTCGCTCAAGCCGAAGCGCTGATGTCACAGGCTCGTGCCTCACTTCAGCCGCTGCGTATCGACGTGGAAGCGCAAATGAACCGACTGGACGTATTGCTGGCAGTCCAGCCGGGGACTTTCTCCGCGCAGCAGATCGCGGGCAATATCCCGACAGTACCGGGTATATCAGCCAGCGACCGGCCGCTCGAGGTGCTGCGCCGAAGGCCTGACGTCATCGCTGCTGAACGGCGCCTGGCGGCGTCCAATGCTCGGATCGGCCAGGCGCTCGCCGACTACTATCCGAAGATCTCCCTCGCGGGGCTGCTCGGTTACGAGAGCACCAGCCCGAGCGATCTTTTCAAAGCGGCGACCTTCCAGCCGCAGGGCGTCGCCGGTCTGCGCTGGCGCGTATTCGATTTCGGCAAAGTGAGTGCCGAAGTAGCGCAGGCCAGGGGAGCCAACGCTGAAGCACTCGCCCGGTATCAAGAGTCGGTGCTGCGCGCAGCCGAAGAGGTCGAGAACGCATTCACCTCACTGGTACAACTTGAGGCTCACCAACAGGAGCTGCTCACCGAGGTCGCCGCACTGAGGCGGGCGCGAGATGCCTCGCAAGAGGCCTACCAGGGGGGCGTCAGCGCGCTGACCGATGTTCTCGATGCCGATCGCCAGCTGCTCAGCGCCCAGGACGAGCTCGCGCAAACCCGCGCCGATGCGGCCAGAGCCGCGGTGGGTGCATTCCGAGCGCTGGGCGGCGGATGGTGATCTGTTGTGAGAGTGATCAGTCAAATCCTCATTCCTGGGAGCACGACGATGTTTCGAGTCAGAATGCTTGCACTCGCCGTTGGCGTCGGGGTGGGCGTAATGAGCCTCACGGCCTGCTCGCCATCGCGTTCCGCGGAGGATCCGAGAACCGCGCCGCAGCTTGCCGAGGTCGCCCTGGTGCAACCGGCCGAGGTCAGCGAGCGAGCGTTCACTGGCGTTGTATCAGCTCGCGTCCAGAGCAGCCTCGGCTTCCGAGTCCCCGGCAAAGTGATCGAGCGACTCGTCGATACTGGCCAGGCGGTACATCGGGGCCAGCCGCTCATGCGCCTGGATCGAACGGATTATGCGCACGGCATCACCACCGAGGTCGGCAATGTGGATGCAGCGCGGGCCCGCCTGCAACAGGCTGCCGCCGATGAAGGGCGCTACGCTGGCCTGGTCTCCTCGGGCGCGGTGTCGCGGTCAGCTTACGATCAGGTAAAGGCAGCTGCCGACAGCGCGCGGGCTTTGCTGTCGGCGGCCGAAGCGCAGCTCAAAGTCGCTCAGGACGAAGGCGCTTACGCAACTCTTGTTGCAGATGCCGACGGCACCGTCGTGGAGACTCTGGCGGAGCCAGGACAGTTCGTGTCCGCCGGACAGATCGTAGTCCGCGTGGCGCGAGCCGGAGCGCGCGAGGCCGCGGTGAACCTGCCTGAGACCTTGCGTCCAGCCCTGGGATCAGCCGCTTACGCAACCCTCTACGGAGCGACTGCCGCTTCCGCCACGCGATACCCGGCTCGTCTGCGCCAATTGTCGGATGCCGCGGATCCGCTGACGAGAACGTTCGAGGCCCGCTATGTATTGGACGGGGCAGCCGCCCGAGCGCCGCTCGGAGCGACCGTCACCGTGTACCTGAAGGACTCCGAGCAGGCCGGTGCTGTTTCCGTCCCTCTCGGAGCGATCGACGACGAGGGGCGAGGCCCGGGTGTGTGGCTGCTCGATCGCCGATCCTCATCCGTAACGTACCGATCCGTCCGTTTCATCCGATTCGACGGTGAGCGCGCCATCGTGAGCGGTGCAATTGGTGACGCTTCGGTGGGCGATGCTTCGCTTCCCGCCGATCCGTCTCGGATTTCCGCCGATCCCTCCGGGCTTCACGTTGGCGACCCGATCATCGCCGTCGGCGGGCACTTCCTGCACGAAGCACAGCGCGTCCAGGTGGCCGAGGCGCCCGCCACACGGGACAACCCAACATGAGCGGGTTCAACCTGTCCGCACTGGCCGTCCGCGAGCGATCGATTACGCTGTTCCTGATTGTCGCCATCATCCTCTCGGGTACGTACGCGTTCCTGCGCCTGGGTCGCGCCGAAGACCCTTCCTTCATGATCAAGACGCTCACGGTCAGCGCCGTGTGGCCCGGGGCAACGGCCCAGGAGATGCAGGACCTCGTGGCAGAGCCGCTCGAGAAGCGCATGCAGGAGTTGCGTTGGTATGACCGGGTGGAGACCTTCACGCGCCCGGGCGTCGCGGTGATGATGGTCACGTTGAGCGATAAAACCCCGCCCTCGGCAGTTGCCGAGGAGTTCTATCAGGCGCGCAAAAAGCTGGGAGACGAGGCGGCCAAACTTCCCAGCGGCGTACAGGGCCCGTTCGTCAATGACGAATACTCGGATGTCATCTTTGCCGTGTATGCGCTCGAGGCGCACGGCATGCCACCCCGAGAGCTCACTCGTGAAGCGGAAATGCTGCGACAGCGCCTCCTTCACGTACCGGGAGTCAAGAAAGTCAACATCCAGGGCGAACGCCCTGAGCGCATTTTCGTAAATTTTTTCTATGCCCGGCTGGCGAATCTCGGTATCAGTCCCGCTGACATTTTTGCCGCGCTCCAACGGCAAAACGCCCTGACTCCCGCCGGCTCGATCGATACGAACGGACCGCAGGTCTTCATGCGCCTGGATGGCGCCTACGATGATTTGCAGAAGATCCGGGACACGCCGATTGCCGCCGGCGGTCGTACGCTCAGACTGGCGGACATCGCGGAGGTCAAGAGAGGGTATGAAGACCCGCCGACATTCCTGATCCGCCACGACGGCGAAGCCGCGCTGGTTCTTGGCGTCGTGATGCAGGAGGGTTGGAATGGGCTGGATCTTGGCCGCGCGCTGGATTCGGAAGAGAAGCAGATTGCTCGCACGCTGCCGGCGGGCGTGCGGTTCACGAAGGTCGTCGACCAGGCAGTGAACATCCGGGAGGCAGTGGGCGAGTTCATGCTGAAATTCTTTGTCGCCCTGGCCGTCATCATGATCGTGAGCCTCATCAGCCTGGGCTGGCGTGTGGGCATCGTGGTGGCTGCGGCCGTGCCGTTGACGCTGGCTGCGGTGTTCGTCGTCATGCTCGTCACCGGGCGCGTGTTCGATCGGATTACGCTCGGCGCGCTCGTGATCGGTCTCGGACTCCTGGTCGATGATGCGATCATCGCCATCGAAATGATGGTCGTGAAGCTCGAAGAGGGCTTCG
This sequence comes from uncultured Steroidobacteraceae bacterium, assembly GCA_964563075.1. Lineage (GTDB taxonomy): Bacteria > Pseudomonadota > Gammaproteobacteria > Steroidobacterales > Steroidobacteraceae > 13-2-20CM-66-19. The sequence continues at coordinate 9,357 of CAZLYG010000141.1, forward strand.
ACCGCGTGAAAGCAGCCGCGTACGCCTGGAGTCACACGGCAGCTCCCATGCTCGCAGGGACCCTGGTGACGATCATCGGGTTTACGCCCGTAGGGTTCGCTCGGTCGACGGCGGGAGAGTACGCCGGCAATATCTTCTGGATCGTGGGCTTTGCGTTGATCATCTCCTGGCTGGTCGCCGTGGTGTTCACACCGTATCTCGGTGTCAAGATGCTTCCAGACATTGTGCCCGTACCGGGCGGGCACGCCGGGATCTATTCAACACCGCGCTACCAGCGCCTGCGTCGGCTCATTTCCTGGGCCGTGGACCACAGATTCAAGGTTGCGGGCATGGTGGTCGCGGCGTTCCTGCTGGCGGGAGTCGGAATGGGTTTCGTCAAGCGTCAGTTCTTCCCCAGCTCCGATCGGCCCGAAGTGCTGGTCGAAGTGCAGATGCCGGAAGGGACCAGCATCGAGGCGACCACGGCTGCCGCCGTCAAGATCGAACGTTGGGTGCGCCAACAGCCGGAGGCCAGGATCGTCACTACGTACATCGGCCAGGGTGCGCCGCGCTTCTTCTTTTCCTACAACCCCGAGCTGCCGGATCCGGCATTCGCGAAACTGGTCATCCTGACCCCTGATGCGCGCTCGCGCGATCGACTGAAGTGGCGGCTACGCGAGCGCATCGCCCAAGGGCTGGCGCCTGAGGCCCGCGTGCGGGTCTCCCAGCTCATCTTCGGCCCTTATCCCCGTTATCTGGTCAACTTCCGTGTCATGGGACCCGACCCCGAGCGGCTGCAGACTATTGCCAACGAGGTTCAGGCGGTCATGCGCGCGAATCCGCACACCCGGCAGGTAAACCAGGATTGGGGTGAGCGCACTCCGACGGTCCATTTCGTGCTCGATCAGGATCGGCTGCAGCTCATGGGGCTGAGCTCGGCCGAGGTGTCACAGCAGCTTCAGTTCCTGTTGACGGGCGTGCCGGTGACTCAGGTTCGGGAGGACATCCGCACGGTGCAAGTGGTGGCGCGCAGCGCGGGTCCCGAGCGTCTCGACCCCGCGCGCCTCGACGAGCTGACCTTGACAACTCGTACGGGGCGCGTGGTTCCCCTGAGCCAGATCGGTCACCTCGAGATCCGTCCCGAGGCTCCCATTCTCAGGCGGCGCGACCGCGTGCCGACCATCACCGTCCAATCCGACTTCGATGAGGCCATGCAACCCCCTGAAGTCTCCATGGAGATCGAGAAGGCACTCGCACCGATCATCGCGCGGCTGCCGCGCGGGTATCGGATCGAGACGGGAGGCAACATCGAGGACTCGACCAAGGCGAACTCCGCGTTGATTCCGATCTTTCCCATCATGGTGCTCATGACCTTGCTGGTGCTGGTCGTGCAGACACGCTCGCTGTCCGCCATGACCATGGTGTTCCTCACGGCGCCGCTGGGTCTGGTCGGTGCGGTCCCGATTCTGCTGCTCCTGCATCAGCCCTTCGGCTTCAATGCGATTCTCGGACTGATAGGGCTGTCCGGCATTTTGATGCGCAATACGCTGATCCTGATCGGCCAGATCCACGCGAATGAGGCGCAGGGTCTGGATCTCTATCATGCAGTGGTCGAAGCGACCGTACAGCGTGCACGACCCGTCCTTCTGACGGCGCTCGCGGCAGTGCTGGCGTTCATTCCGCTCACCACCTCGGTCTTTTGGGGATCCATGGCCTGCACGCTGATCG
>CAZLYG010000142.1:0-8283 GCA_964563075.1 uncultured Steroidobacteraceae bacterium
GGCCCAATAATGACACCGGTCCCTGCGGAGACACGTGAGAGGGACAGCCCTGTGCCGGCCGCAGTCAGAGCCAGAGCACCCAGAAATGTGCGGCGGTCCAGCGCGCGCCCGTTCAACGTCAGGCGCTCTTGCAGAGGCGCATCTTCCCAGCGTGCGCCGCGCTCGGCTCGCGTACTCATGTGAGCTCGTCCTTGATGGGCGGCAGCACTGATTGCGGATACCAGTTGGTGTGCGTGCCGCTGCGCAGCCTGAAGGGCAGTTTCACCTGCGCGATCACGCCCCCTTTGAGGTTCTGGGCGTCGGCGATCAGCAGGTCGGAGCTCATGGACTGGTAGTTGCTCGCGATGGCCATGACATAGCCGTCGCCCTCGCCCTTGGCGTTCTTGCGCGGGACGAACATGGCCTCCTGCAGGCCCTGGTTGGGATCGGGGGTCGGGCACTGCTCGATCTGCCCGGTGTGCACGTCGAGCCGCTGAATCATGTTCATCCGCGGAAAGCCGCCGCCTTTGCCCGCAGGCTCATTGATGTCACGGCTGCTCACATACGCATAGCGGTAATCGAGCGACAGGAAACGATCGTCCATGCGCGGCAGGAAGCCGGGCGTGGTGGACACAACCGTTTCCTCGAACGAGTCCTTCTTGGACTTCAAGTCGAAGGTCCAGCGACGGATCTGCGAAGGGTCCGTCTCACCGCTGGAGGTGGGTAGCTCCATGGTGACCTTGCTGCCTCGATCGGTTGCATTCAGGAAGTGCAGCGTGTTGCGCGCCGGGCCCTTGTACCAGCGCACGTCCTTCGCTTCGCCGTCGCGCGGCAGCACGCCGACCATCGTGGGCAGGCTGCCATTCCACTCCCACATCGGCTCGCCCGACTTCAGGCGCTCCAGGCTGGTCGTGCGCGCGATCACCGGAATGATCACGTGCTTCTGCGTGATCGCGATGTCGTGGATGATTCCCAGGTACGGCGACTGCAGCCACACCTCTTTCGTGATGTGTCCTTGCGGGTTGATCGTGTAGACCGCGATGTCCTTGGTGAGGATGCCCTTCGCCTGATAGCCGTAGGCGATCATCTCGCCGGTGACCGGATCGATCTTCGGATGGGCCGACATCGTGGTGGCGGTGTACTTGCCATAGAAGTCCCACGAGCCTTGCGTCTCCAGGGTATGCGGGTCCACCGTCCAGGCGCGCGAGTCCTCCTTCAGCACGAACAGCTTGCCGCCGTGCCAGTACTGATGCGTGTTGGCCGCCGAGCGATCGATGCCCTTGACACTCGGATCGTCCGTATAAGGGTTGCGATACACCCCGAACAGACGCTTGCGCGCCTTGCGCTCGGCCATCAGGCGCGCCGTGCGTACGTAGCGGCCCTTGTAGTCGACCGAGCCATTGGCAAAGCGGAAGCGGCTGATGTGCCCGTCGCCGTTGAAGCCCGTCATCCACTCGTTCGCCGGCGGCCGGTAATCGAAGTCACACTGCATGCGATAGAAGGTGCCCTCGATGTCCGAGGGGATCTCGCCCCAGACTTCGCAGTCGTAGACGTCGGCCTCGAAGCGTGTCGGACTGTTGAAGCCGGGCGGAAAAAGCTTGTGCCCGCGGAAATCGACTGCCATATACCCCTCCTCGCGAAAGACTGTGTGCCGTCCGACATGCGGGCGGTGAGCCAATTGCCTGGCCGGCCGCCCTCACCCCCAGCATAGAGTGCAGCACTCCTGGACGATGATAAGCGGGGGCGCGCATGCGGCGGTGGTTACCGGGGCTGATTATTTACTCTTTTGTCTGCCACGTGGCAGTCGCCCCGGCGCAGGTCCCGAAGGCGCCCGCCTTCAGCCCGCAGCAGCTTTCGGCGCCACCGACGCTGGGCTGGCTCACCAACGGCGGCTCGCTCTCCAATCAACGGTACTCACCGCTGGATCTGATCAATCGCGACAACGTCGCGCATTTGAAGGCCGTGTGGCGGGCCTCCCTGAACGGCTCGGGGCGCAGCGCGCGCAGTGGCAACCAGGCGCAGCCGCTGGTGTACAAAGGTGTCATTTACATCATGACCGGCGAGAACGATGCGTTCGCCGTCAGCGTCGAGACCGGCAAGGTCCTGTGGGAATACAAGGCCAACATCGATCCGCGCGTTGCGCGGCCGTGCTGCTCGTGGGTTGGACGTGGGCTTGGGCTCGGCGAGGGACTGGTATTCGTCGGACAGCTCGATGCCAAGCTGGTGGCGCTGGATCAGCAGACGGGCCAAGTGCGCTGGTCCATCCAGGCGGAAGATCCCAAGGCCGGCTACGTCATCGCCAGCGCCCCGCTCTATTACGACGGCATGGTCATCACGGGCTTCGCCGGAAGCGACATGGGCACGCGCGGGCGCATCAAAGCCTACGACGCGAAGACCGGCAAGCTGCGCTGGACGTTCTACACAGTGCCCGGTCCCGGAGAGCTCGGGCATGACACCTGGCCCGCGAACAGCGATGTGTGGAAATACGGCGGTGCGGCGATCTGGCAGACGCCCGCTATCGACCCCGCGCTGGGGCTCATCTACTTCTCCACTGCCAACCCCGGACCGGTGCTCAACGGCAACCTGCGTGCCGGCAACAATCTGTTCAGCGTTTCGATCCTCGCGCTCGAGGTGAAGACCGGCAGGTATCGCTGGCACTACCAGCAAGTCCACCATGACATCTGGGACTACGACTCTCCGAACCCGGTCATCCTGTTCGATGCACCCTACGAGGGGCGGCCACGCAGAGGAATCGCCGAGGCCGCCAAGACCGGCTGGGTGTACATCCTGGACCGCGAGACCGGCAAGCCGCTCATCGGCATCGATGAGAAGCCGGTCATGCAGTCGCAGCAGCAGCACACCTCGCCCACGCAGCCCTTCCCGGTCGGCGACGCGCTCGTGCCGCAATCGATCGACATGGCCCCCGAGGGCTTCGATCTCATCAACGACGGCAAGATCTTCACGCCCTTCACCCAACATCCGGCCGTCTGGAAGCCGCTGGCGGCCGTCAACTGGCCACCCAGCTCGTACGATCCCGAAACGCACCGCATGTATATCTGTGCGACCGACTCCCTGTGGGGCGCGATCGGCGGAGATCCCAACTATCCGGTCGAGCCCGGAGCGCTGTACTCCGGGAGCGTCGTCCAGCGTTTTGCAGCGCCACGGCGTGGTGTGTTTGCAGTCATCGACGTGACGACGAACCGGCTCGTGTGGCGCCAACAGTGGGTCGATACGTGCTACAGCGGCTCGATCGTGACCGGCGGCGGGCTCCTCTTCGTGGGGCGCAACGACGGCAGGCTCACGGCGCTGGATAAAACCAACGGCCGCAAGCTGTGGGAATTTCAGACCGACGGCGGAGTGAATGCGCCCGCCTCGACGTTCGAGTACAAGGGCAAGCAGTACGTGGTGGTGTTGGCCGGAGGTACGGCGCTCGCAGGCAGCAAGCGTAACGATGGCCTCTGGCTGTTCTCGCTGGATGGGACGATGAGCTCACTGCCGCGCGGATCGGCAGACCCTACCGGGCAGTCTCCGGCACGCGGTGGACCGCCAGGTGCCGGACCCGCCGGTGCCGGGCCGCCCGCACCCGCACCTCTCCCGCCAGCCACTGCTGCCGACGTCGGCAAAGGAAAAGAGATCTACACGACCACTTGCGTGGTGTGCCACGGAGAGAACGGTAAAGGAGGCTCGCACGGCGGCCCGCCGTTGACGCCCGCGTTAACCCGCGACGCGATCACGAATGTCGTCACGCGCGGGCGAAATGACATGCCACCCTTCGGCAGCGCGCTATCCCCGCAGCAGCTCAACGATCTGTCGGCCTATGTGCTGCAGATGGCAGCCAAGAACTGACGGGCCGGCACCTGCCTGCGACGCCCGCCGGCCGTGATCGCCTGGCGCACGCGCCGACTCTACGTGCGTCGCTGACCGGCTAGTGCGGCGGTTTCTTCGCAAGCGCGGTGCTGACATAGGCGGCGACGTCGTTCAACTCGTCGGTCGAATAGGACGAGGTGAATGACGGCATGTTGTTCTTGCCGGTGGTGGCGGTGGCAAGAATGCTCTCCCGTGTCAGGCCATTGACCAGCGGGGCGCCCCCACCCTCGCCGCCCTCGCCCGTGGCACCGTGACATGCAACGCAGGCTTCTTTGTAGATCCTCGCGCCGTTGGCGACATTGGGTGCGCGCGTCGGAGTTGGCACTGCCGCCGCACGTCCGGCGCCAGGCGGACCCATGAGGGCGGCCGCCCCGCTGCGCGGTCCTGCGGAAGCCGGCGTCAGCGAAGGGATCTTGCCGTCCAGCGAGAACATCCAGATACCATCACCGCGCTTGCCGTTGGCGAACAGGCCGCCTCCCGCGTGCACGGCTACGTACTGCTTGCCCTTGTGCTCAAAGGTCGTGACCGTCGTATTCACGCCCGCATCGGTAGTGAATTCCCAGAGCCGGTTGCCGTTGGACTTGTCCAGTGCCGTGAGCCTGCCGTCAGCACGCCCCACGAACAACAGGCCACCCGCGGTGACGACGGAGCCGCTGTAGCAGATCTCACGCCACTGCTGACGCCACACCAGGCGATTCGTGGTGACATCGACGGCCGCAAGAATGCCAATGTCAGGGACCTGGGCCTGGGTGAAGGCGCCGCCCATATAAGGCTTGTTGGCCTCCGGCTCTTCCAACTTCGCGCGCGCGGAAAAGCTGCTGATGCGATCGGAGGCGCACACATAAAGCAGGTGAGTCTGCGGATCGTAGGAGCTCGGCGGCCAGTTGGCCCCGCCCATCGTGCCGGGCTTGACCATCACCGGATCGGTCCAGAACGGCGTGAAAATGCGGCCCTTGTTGCGCAGCTCGGTGGTCCCGGGCGCCAGGTGCGCGCCATCGGGGGTCATGTCGATCTCATGCGGGACGATCGGGTCGCCGATCGGATAAGGCTGCGTCGCGGCGGTGGCCTGGCGCGGCTCCTGCGGAACCGCACGCTCCTCGATCCCGATCAGCGGCTTGCCGGTCACGCGATCGAGGATGTAGGCCCATCCCGTCTTGGAGACCTCCACGATGCCCTTCGCCGGCTTGCCGTTGATCGGCGCATCGAACAGGATGACCGGGTTCGGGGAATCGTAGTCCCAGATGTCGTGGTGCACCTGCTGGAAGTGCCAGCGGTATTTGCCTGTCTTCGCATCCAGGGCAAGGATTGAGACCGAATAAAGGTTGTTGCCCGGCCGGACGTCACCGTGCAGATCCGGGGCTGGGTTGCCGGTGGAGAAGTACAGCAGACCCAGCTCCGGATCGACCGCGGGCGTCTGCCAGATCGAGGCACCCCCATGGGTCCACGCGTCGCTGTTCTGCGGCCACGTCTCGTGGCCCGGCTCACCAGGACCGGGTACGGTGTAGAACGTCCAGCGCAGTTTTCCAGTCTTGGCGTCATAGGCCTTGATGCGTCCACGCACGCCCATCTCACCGCCGTTGAAGCCGACGATGACAAGGCCATCGTAGTAAAGAGGGGCTGCGGTGATCGCAAAGCCGTCCTGCCAGCGCTCAGCCTGAATCGACCAGAGGACCTTGCCGGTGCGCTGGTCCAGCGCGGCGAGCTTCGCGTCCGTGTGGCCGACAAATACCTTCCCCTCGCCGATCGCGACGCCACGGCTGGCGCGCCCCAAAGGACTGCCTCCCTGCGGATTGGGATTGCCATGATACGTCCACAGAATCCGCCCGGTCTCAACGTCCATCGCGAACACGTCATTCGCGCCGTTCGCGACGTAGAGCGTGTCGCCGTAGACCAGGATCTGAGCTTCCCCGGCATAGCCGGGCTGCAGGCCGGACCCCATGCCCGTGCGCCACAGGGCCTTCAGCCCCGCCACGTTGTCGCGATTGAGCAGCGTCAGTGGCGAGTATCGCTGGTTGAACACCGTCCCGCCGTTGGTGATCCAGTCGGTCGTGGGCAGGGTGGTCAACTGCTTCGCATCGAAGGCGGGAGCCACTTTGATTGGCGCCTCCGAAGGGGCCGCCGCGGTGGCGTGAGTGCACGGCAACACGAGAGCCAGAGCCGCGGTTACGATAGAGAAACGAATCACGCCTGCACCCATGTGCTTCCCCCGCTCTTTATCTGATCGACCACTGAACCACGACACCTTAACTGGAGATGCTACATGCCGACAACGAGCCAGCGCCAAGCGGCGGCAGCGCTCATCACCGCCTGTTGGAGCACGCAGGTGATTTATGCCGCGGTGAATGCGGGTGTGCCGGATCGACTCGCCGCCGGGACTTCGAGCTCCGAGCAGCTAGCGCGCGCCGCGGGCGCGCACCCTGGTGCAATGTTTCGGCTGCTGCGTGCCCTTGCCGCACTCGGACTGTGCTCACACGTCGCCGATGACCGATTCGAGCTCACCGAGTCCGGACAGTATCTGCGCACGGATGTGCCCGACTCGCTCGCCATTCAGGCGCTGCACTGGGGAGGCCGTAGCTGGCCGGCGCTGGGGCAGCTCGAGCAGACGCTGAAGTCGGGCGCGGCATGGACGCGCGGGGGCCGGGAGGGATTCTTCTCGATGGCCCACCGGCCGCACGATGCGGCGGTGCTCAACCGGTCGATGGTGAATCAGACCTTGCTCGTGGCTCAGGCGATCGTCGACGCATACGACTTCTCCGGCTGCCGGCGGGTCATCGACCTGGGGGGCGGCTACGGCGCCCTGCTTTCAGTGTTGCTCAGGACATATCCGCATCTGGAGGGGGCCTCGGCCGACCTGGCGTACATGGAGCCCGACGCCCGCACCTTCCTGCGCGAGGCGGGGGTCGGCGAGCGCGCGAGCTTCATCCCCACCGACTTCTTCAAGGCCGTGGAGCCCGGAGCAGACGCCTACCTGCTCAAGTTCATCATCCACGATTGGGCCGACGATGATGCGCTGGAGATCCTGCGCAACACGCGCGCCGCCGCGGGTGCTACCGGACGCGTGCTCATCATCGAGCAGATCGCTCCAGGGCGCGTGACCGCAAACCCGCAACACGAGAACGTGATTCGCGGTGACATCCTGATGATGGCCTCGACCGGAGGGCTGGAGCGCACCTTGGCGGAGTATGAGCGCCTTCTCAACCAGGCGCGGCTGATGTTGGTGCGCGCCATACCCACCGCGTCGAGCTTCAGCATTCTCGAGGCCCGCCCCGCTACGGAGTGAGCCGCTCGCGCCCCATATACGGCCGCAGAACCTCGGGCACCGTAACCGAGCCGTCCTCGTTCTGATAATTCTCGAGAACGGCCACGAGCGCGCGTCCGACGGCGACGCCCGACCCGTTGAGCGTATGCACCGGCTCCGGTTTTCCGGTCTCGGGGTTACGCCAGCGGGCCTGCATCCGGCGCGCCTGAAACGCTTCCGTGTTGCTGCACGAGGAGATCTCGCGATACTTCCCCTGCGAGGGCAGCCAGACCTCGATGTCGTAGGTCTTGGCGGAACCGAAACCGATGTCACCCGCGCACAGCGCCACCGTCCGGTGGGGGAGGTTCAGGCGTTGCAACACGACTTCCGCGTGGGCTACCAGCTGTTCCAGTGCTGCGTATGACTCAGCCGGCCGAGCGATCCATACAAGCTCGACCTTCTCGAACTGGTGATTGCGAATCATGCCGCGCGTGTCTTTACCCGCTGCACCGGCCTCCGAACGGAAGCAGGGTGAGTGGCAAACGAGCTTCAGCGGCAACGCCTCCGCCGGCACAATCTGGTCGCGAACCAGATTCGTGACGGTCACCTCGGAGGTGGGGATCAGATAGAACGTCTGTTCGCCTTGCACACGAAACAGATCCTGCTCGAATTTCGGCAGCTGACCGGTGCCGACGAGCGCCTGGGGATGCACGAGGTAGGGTACGTTGACCTCGGTGTAAGCATGCTCGCGCGTGTGCAGATCGAGCATGAACTGGGCGAGCGCGCGATGCAGATGGGCGACCTGCGAGCGCATTACGACAAACCGGGCACCGGAGACTCGCGCGGCGGCCTCGAAGTCGAACCCTCCGAGCCGCTCGCCGATCTCGACGTGATCGCGCGGCTTGAATCCGAGAGCGCGCGGCTCTCCCCAGCGGCGGACTTCCACGTTCGCGCTTTCGTCCTTGCCATCGGGAACGGAGTCATGCAGCAGGTTGGGAACGCTGAGCTGCAGATCGGCGAACTTGTTCTGGATTTGCGTCAACCCCAAATCTGTGTCGCTGAGCTCGGCCGTCAACTGCTCGCCTCGGGCGATCAACGATGCCACATCGCCGCCCTTCGCCTTGGCAATCCCAACCGCCTTCGCGTTGGCGTTACGCTCGGCACGCAGGCGGTCGACTTCGATCTGTGAGGTCTTGCGC
>CAZLYG010000142.1:8293-11048 GCA_964563075.1 uncultured Steroidobacteraceae bacterium
TCCTCCAGGGCCCGGAGCGCCTGGACGTCGAGCACGAAACCCCGCCGCGCGAGATTGCGCGCGACGGCTTCCGGATCGGAACGCAACAGCTTCGGATCGATCATCGCTCACTCCACCGGCCGCTGAGCGCGCACTCGCGCCAGCGCCTCGGCGATCTTGATTTCCAGGCCCCGGGATACGGGGCGGTAGTATCGCCGATCCGGCATCTCATCCGGCAGATAACGCTCACCGGAAGCGACCGCATCGGGCTCGTCGTGCGCGTAGCGATATCCCTGGCCGTGACCGAGCTCCTTCATCAGCCGGGTCGGAGCATTGCGAAAGCGCAGGGGCACATCGAGTGTGCCGAACTGCGCGACATCCGCCTGCGCCTCCCCCATGGCCACGTACACGGCGTTGCTCTTTGGGGCGCACGCCATGAACACCACTGCCGTGGCGATCGCCAGCTCCCCTTCCGGACTGCCCAGGCGATCGTAGGCCTCCCATGCGTCGAGCGTCATCGCAAAAGCGCGCGGGTCGGCCAGACCGATATCCTCCACCGCCATCCGCACTGCACGCCGGGCGATGTAGAGCGGATCGCAGCCTCCATCGAGCATCCGGCACAGCCAGTACAGGGCAGCATCGGGATCGCTGCCGCGCACGGCCTTGTGCAAGGCAGAGATCTGGTCATAAAACTGATCGCCGCCCTTGTCGAAGCGACGTCGCGTGCCAGTGGCGACTTCCTGCGCGATCTGCAGCGTGATGGTGTGTGATTCTGCCGCTGCCTCCGCGAGGCTCGCTGCGAGCTCCAGCATGTTCAAGCCGCGCCGTGCGTCGCCATCGGCGGCTCGCGCTATGAGATCGAGTGCTTCATCTTCCGCGGCCACCTGCAGCTTGCCGAGCCCCCTTTCCTCGTCAGCAAGCGCATTACGCAACAGCTCGCCGATGTCATCCACCGAGAGCGACCGCAACACGTAGACACGCGCGCGGGACAGGAGAGCGCTGACCACCTCGAATGACGGATTCTCGGTCGTGGCGCCCACGAAGATCAGGGTCCCGTCCTCGAGGAACGGCAGGAAGGTGTCCTGCTGCGCCTTGTTGAACCGATGCACCTCATCCAGGAACAGGATGGTCCGCCGTCCTGCGCGGCGCGTCTCGCGCGCGCGGTCCACCGCCGCGCGGATGTCCTTCACCCCTGCCATCACCGCCGACAACGCCAGAAACTCAGCATCGGCTCGCTGAGCCATCAGGCGTGCCAGCGTTGTTTTGCCGGTGCCCGGCGGCCCCCACAGAATCATCGAGTGGAGCTGGCCTGCCTCGATGGCCTGTCGCAGCGGCTTGCCGGCCGCCAACAGGTGGCGTTGACCGACAAACTCGTCCAGCGAGCGCGGCCGCATGCGGTCGGCCAGCGGGCGAAGGGGGTCAGGAGCGGGCGCGTCGCGGCCGAGGGGACCGGCCTTGTCGCGGCTCACTGCAACGGACGGCACTTCACCGGGCCGCACTTCGCCGGGCGACAGATCGCTGGGCGGCAGATTGCCGGGCGGCAGGTCGCTGGGGCTTCCCTCGCCGCGCGGCGGCGGGTTCGGGGTCATTTGCGTGGAGTCCCGATGACATCCACACCGGCGGGCGGCGTGAACGACACTTCGTCGGGAGAGACGGGTCCATTGCGCTCGATCGTCTGAAACACGATGGTCGCAGTCTGGCCGAGCTTGTCATCGAGGATGAGCTTCTTCAGCTCCGCGCCGCCCTTGGCGCCGGTGTCGAATCCAAACAGGGCGCGGCGAAAGTCCGCCTCGGCGCCGCGCGGCTCCACCAGCACCCATTCGAGGCCGTCGCGCTTGCCGGCAGGCGACAGAGTGAAGTTTTTGCGAATGTCCACAGTGCCCGACAGCAACATCGCGGGTGTTGCCGAAAGCGCCGCGTCCACGGGCTTTACCGAAGCCTGCTGCAGATCCTTGTCATAGGACCAGACGTTCTTGCCGTCCACCACCAGAAGTTGATCTCCCGCATCCGCGTTTCCCGCGCCGGAGCTGCCGCTCGCTGCAGCGGAGCCCTTCGCGCCAGTGTCAGCGGACGATTTCCCGCCGGCGTCGTCACCCTGTGCCGTCTGCGGGTGCACTTCCCAGCGCAGCTTTCCCGGACGCACGACGACGAGCGTGCCCGCGGAACGATCGGTCTCCTTCCCGTGCGAATCCACGAGCACCTCGGTGAAGCTCGCACGCAACGTCTTGAGGTTATCCAGATAAGCGTCCAACGGCGTCGCGCCACTCTGGCCACCCGGGCCAACCTGCGCCTGCGCAGCAGCGGCAACGAGAAGCAGCCATGCACCTGCAAGGCGTTTGCGCATTCGGATCAATCCTCGACGGGGCCGGGAGCCAGCACTTCGCGCGCGCCGTTCGCCTGCAGGGGGCCGACGATGCCGGCACTCTCCATGGCCTCCAGCAGCCGTGCCGCCCGGTTGTAGCCAATCTTCAGGCGCCGCTGCACATAGGAGATCGAGGGCTTGCGCTCCTGGGTGACGATCTTGACCGCATCGTCATACAGCGCGTCCTGCTCCGGATCGCCGCCGGACGCCCCGCCCTCGCCCTCACCTTCCTCGCCCGGCAAGCCCGGGATCGGTGTCCTGGGTCCGGACAGCACTTCCTCGACGTAATTGGGCGGGTTCGGCGTCTTCAGCGCCTCCACCACCCGATGCACTTCCTGGTCCGAAACGAACGCTCCGTGCACGCGTGTCGGCAGGGAAGTGCCGGAGGGCAGATAGAGCATGTCGCCATGGCCG
>CAZLYG010000143.1:0-10977 GCA_964563075.1 uncultured Steroidobacteraceae bacterium
CCAGCGCACTCGCGAGGAAGTTTGTCCTTCAGATTGCCCGTGCGATGGCAGTCCTGGCAGTCGATGCGTGCGTGCACTCCCTGGAGTGCGAATCCTGTCTCCTTCTCATGATCGAATCTGGCGGTCTTCCAGCCAGTGGTCGCATGACACGAGCCACAGTTGGCTCCCCGTTCACCGCGATGGACATCGTCCGGAGCATGGCACGATACACATTCCTTCGGCGTAGCCTTGTATTTGTTGGCGAGGTGGCAGGCAATACATGGCACCTCACGGTGCTCGTCGCGCAGAGGATAGCCTGTCTTGTCATGATCGAAGCTGACATGTCGCCACGCGGTCGCATCGTGGCACGAGCCGCAGTTCGCTCCCAGCTTGCCCTCGTGCGGCTCCTGTTTCTGGTGGCACGAGGCGCATTCGACAGCCGCCTTGCGGTAAGACTGGTTCGCGCTGTGGCAGCTCGCACAGGGTACGTTGGCGTGCGCTGCCTGTAGGGGGAAGTCGGTGTGATCGTGATTGAACTGCCCCGGGCTGAGCTTGATGATGTCGGCGCTCCGGCCGAGGTGCTCGGAGTGACACGCCCGGCACTGGGAGGTCGCGATTCCGGGGAAGCGGCCGTGATAACCTCGGCCGCTGCCGAGGTCCGCCGCGATCTCCCTGTGGCAATCCAGGCACAGCTGCGTCTGGCGATCGCGGTCACTGCGATTGTGGCAGGTCGAGCATCGTTCCTCGAACTTCTGATGCGCAGCGGTCAGCTTGCCCGGCATCAGCAGAGTCTCGGGATTGACGGCCTCACTGCGTTGGGCGTGCGCCATGAACAGCACCAGGATGCACAGTAGGTGAGCGCGACACTTTCCAACCCCCATGTGCGAGCCGTATAGGCGGCGGTCAGTAGACGTGTACCGCGACGACGTGCACGATCCCGGCAACGAGCATGATGAAGATCAATGGCAGGTGCAGAGCGTGCCAGAGAGAGAACAACCGCTCGTAGGCCTCGAAGCCCGCCACGCGTCTGGTTGTCGCAAGCCGCCGGTCGACATAGGCGCAGGCGGTGCGCCGAAGTCGGGTTTTCTGTGCGGCCACCGCACCCGACTTGCGTGCGGCGGCTCTCAGGGTTGCGTTGATGTACCCGTGCAGCTGCCAACGCGACTGCAGGGAAACGAGTGAGGTCGCGGCGAGTCTGGCCAGGCCGAGGAGCGGGATTTGCGGCCCCGCCGCCAGCAACCGCTGTTCGGCGCATTCCAGACGGTCGGCAAGTTGCGGGAGAAGCGCGAAAGTGCCTCCGGACGAGCGCAGTGCTGCTGCGCCTTTGCGGAGCTCTCCGAGGCTCAGTTTGCTGCCGTAGAGTCCATGATGAATGCGCGAGTAGATGTAACGGCCCACCAGGCCGCTACCGGCTACCGTAAGCATGCAGAAGAGAGCGACGTTACTGTTGGCCGCACCCAGTCCGAAGTTGGCGTGATACAGGATGCACAGTGGGCCGAGTACCCCCAGTACCATGTGATACTTGAACCATCCTGTCGTCGACCCCAGGAAGCTCAGCCAGGGGATGCGTTTGCGCGCCGAGTACAGGAACAGCAGCAGCATGAGGCTGCCCCCGATGATGCCCAGGGCATAACCGACACCCCGCTTCGGTGTGATGTACCTCTCGGTCGGCATTCGCATCCCTACGTAGAGGAGCGCGACGACCACCGTTGAGAACACGGCTGCTGGAGTGAGCCAACGACGCCGCGGGGTGGGACTCACCTGAGCCCGCTGCCCTGCTGCGGACGGGACTCGATCGCGCGCGGCTGTCGCGGCGGCCGCGACCGCAACAGGCCGATCCTGCGTAAAGGACTGCTGATTGGGCTGTCTTGCCGATCTCAACATGAGTCATCAGCCGATCTGGTGGTTGATGACGAGTGCCAGCTTCCGGGCTGCTCCGGGACTGATCACGTCGCTGGTCACATACAGGTCCCCGGGCCCCGGGGTAGCTTGCCCCGTCCGCGAGACTCGGGCCTCGATCACCACGCGCGGGAACTGGGACAGGCGTCGTGCCGGCAGCATTGCCATGCTGTCGTCGAGGTGAAACGGGACCGGCCAGGCGTTTGCGGTCACACGCATGACGGCCAGCGGCGGCCCGGGAGAGTCGGCCGCTTTTGCATATATAAAGAGTACGGCTCCTGGTGCGACGCTGGAGGCCAGACGAGCTTCGATAGACACCGTGCCGGAGATACCGCTAGCCTCATGGGACTCTGAGGGCTCCGGCGTTGCGCCCGTGTCCGCGGCAGGCGCTGCGAGGCTGCTTCCCTGCATGATCGCTGCGCCGGCGGCGAGGGTCGCGTCGCTGATACCCGAAAGTTGCGGGGCAGTAGTGCCGGCCACCACATGAGCTCGCGCGCGCTGCGCGTCAGCGGCTCGACCCAGGAACTCATAAGACTGTGCGAGCAGCTGCCAATCCTGGGGACTACCGCCGCCTTGCGACAGGCGCGCTTCGAGTCGCGCGGTGGCCTCTTCCATGGATGGAACCTTGCCGGTCGAAGGTGCCGCGCTCGACGATGCGACCTCCGCCGCGGGATGATCCGCGAGGCCTGCCGCGGTTTCTGTCCGATCAAAAGATCGAGCCGATCCGGAGGTGAGGTATGCAATGGCAGCGATTGCTGCGAATGTACACGCACCGCCCGCCGCGACGGCAATGCGCAGAGTATGGCGGTGCGGTTGGGCAGCACCTATGCGCCACAGCGGACCGATAGCCGCCGTTGCGGCGGCTCCCGCCAACGCTCCGGCAACGAACCAGAACAATGCGCTCATGCTCAATCTCACGTGGCCCGGCACGAGAGCCGCGGCCCTGGTGTTGGTTGGACGTTCAGGGAGGTGCGTGTCGGCTGTCTGCATATGACGACAGCTCAGTCGCCAACAACAGACAAGATGTGGGAAACCAAACACCTGCAGGCAACAAAGAATAACGGCAGTAGCGTGCGCAGCGCGCTGCTTTCTGACAAGTAGGGAAAACACCCATTCAGATGTGTCAGGTCACAGAGTTAGTGTGCAATCGGCCGGTTGAGCAGCAAATGAGATGTGCTCGCCGGCCAGCCTGTGCCCAATCGCAGACAATTGGCCATCGCGGTGACTGCGTGCATTCTGATTCGATGGATACCCTGATCTATCTGGTCTACGGCCTGCCCACGGCAGTGCTGCTCGTGTGGTTTGTGGGGCGGCGCAAGCGCCTCGAGCGGCGTAGTCATCACGCTCAGCGCCAGTCGCAGATTGCCGGGCATCAGGAGCAGGCGTCGCTGCACCCTGTGATCGATCCATCGCGCTGCATCGGTTGCGGCTCATGCGTGAAGGCATGCCCGGAGGAACCGGAGCACCACGTGCTGGGAATCATCGGTGGACGGGCACAGCTGGTGGGACCCGGTGAATGCATCGGTCATGGCGCCTGTCGTGCCGCCTGCCCGGTCGATGCCATCACTCTCGTGTTCGGGAGCGAGCGGCGCGGAGCGGAGATTCCGGTTCTGACTCCCCAGTTCGAGACTAGTGTCCCCGGGCTGTTCATTGCCGGGGAGCTGGGTGGAATGGGGCTGATCCGCAACGCCCTGGAACAGGGAAGGCAAGCGGTCGAGGCCATTCATGCGCGCCGTCCCAAGGGGGGCAACGCCTTCGATCTCATCATCGTCGGTGCAGGTCCGGCGGGTTTCGCCGCATCGCTGACGGCTTTGAGCAAACGCATGCGCTGCATCACGATTGAGCAGGAATCGCTGGGCGGGTGCGTATTCCAGTACCCGCGGGGAAAACTGGTGATGACCGCTCCTGCGACTGTCCCGCTCATTGGCAAGGTCAACCTCCGCCAGACGAGCAAGGAGGCGCTGCTGGGGTTTTGGCAGGAGGTCGAGCGCAAGACCGGAGTGAAGATCAACTATCGTGAACGGGTGGAGGATATCGTGCCCGACGGGGACGGCTTCCTCGTCAAGACCTCCCGGGGCGAATATCGCGCGCACAGTGTCCTGCTGGCGATCGGCCGTCGCGGCACGCCGCGCAAGCTCGGTGTTCCGGGGGAGGAGCTTCCGAAGGTCGTCTACCGCTTGATCGATCCCGAGCAGTACGCTGGCAGGCACGTGCTCGTGGTGGGAGGTGGCGATAGCGCACTGGAGGCGGCGGCGAGTATTGCCGAGTCCGGCGGCGGCAGCGTCGTTCTCTCGTACCGCGGAGAGTCCTTCGGACGAGCCAAGCAAGGCAACCGGGATCGGCTCAAGAGGGCCTCGGAGGAGGGGCGGTTGAAGGTGATGCTCAATTCGAATGTGAGACAGATCGCCCCGGACTCGGTCGCGATCGAGCAGCAAGGCCGCATCCTTACGCTCTCCAATGATGCAGTGATCGTGAACGCCGGAGGTGTGTTGCCGGCGGATTTTCTGCGTCGCGTCGGCATCGATATCGAGACGAAGTATGGGACGGCGTGATCGCGCGCTGACGGCGCCAACGGCCGTGCTCGCGACGCTACTCGCGGGCGCGGCGTTCGCGGCGGATCCCTCGCCGGATCCCCTGCAAGGTGTCAAGGCTGAGATACGCGTGAAGAATTTCGGCGCCGCCCAAAGTGAGTTGCAGCATCTCGCTGCCGATGGCAACAGGGACGCCGAGTACTTGCTCGGCGTGTTTTACTTGAACGGTCTGACTGCTGCGCCCGATGTGACGCAGGCCCGCCGTTGGCTCGAAAAGGCTGCGGGCCAGGGCTCTGCCAAGGCCGCTTTCAGCTTGGCGAAACTGCTGGCAGCGGCCGACCCTGATGATCCCGCCGCGCAGAGATGGCTCGGCAAGGCAATGGAGCTGGGTTTCACGCCCGTGGGGGCTTCACCCTCCGGGCGCTCCCCGACTCAAAGCACCAGCCCCAAGGCAGTCGTGGCGGCGTATCTGCGCCCAAGAGCAGATCCGTCGGATCCGGTCGCCAGGGCCGATGCTCTGTGGCTGGCGGCCGAGACCGGCGATCTTCAGCGGCTACGCACGCTGGCTGTTGACCGGGTTCTAAGTGCACGGGATCCTTTCGGCCGATCTGCACTCATGCGTGCCGCACAAGCAGGCAGGTCAGCAGCCGTTGAGCTCCTGGTTGCCAACGGCGCTGATATCGATCTGCAGGACGACAGCGGGGCCACGGCGCTCATGCTGGCCGCAGGCGCAAGGGACGAGCGTTCCGTCGTAGCGCTTCTCAAGGCACGCGCGAATGCAAACCTTGCGGATAAAGTCGGCAATACGGCGTTGATGCAAGCCTCTGCCACCGGAAGTCTCGCTATCGTTGAGCAATTGCTGGCGGCCGGCGCGGAGGTCGCGCCGCGGAACGTTCAGCACTGGTCGGCCCTCGATTTCGCCGAGGTCTACGCCAAAGGGGACATCGCCCTTCGGCTGAGACAAAGTGGAGCGACCGCGCTGCGCCGTCAGGCAGTGTCTGACGGCGTGCTTACCTCGGTACAACGATCGCCACCCGGACATGCAGACCTGTACGCCGGGTGGCCGGACCTTGCGGTGGCCGCCATTCGTAGTCCTGCATCATTACTCGATGCCGTGCTCGCGCGGGGCCCGGATCTGGGCGCTCCGCTGCCCGGCGGCGTGCCCGTGCTGAGTCTCGTCTCACTTGCGGGATCACCGGGTTCTGTCCGATCCCTGCTGGCCGCCGGCGCCGATCCGTCACGGGCTGACAGCCGCGGGGATACGGCCCTGCTGCTGGCCATTCGCGCCGGCCGCGCCGATGTAGTGAGCGAGCTTGTTGCGCACGGCACTTCCCCAGACGAGCACACCGCCACTTCGCAACCAACCCTGGTGGCAGCAGTGAAGTCCGGCCTATCCTCTATCGTCCTGACGTTGCTCCGGGCGGGGGCGCATGTCGACGCGCAGGATGCATCCGGCCTCAACGCCCTGATGCTGGCCGCCCAGACGGGAAACGCAGATCTGCTGCAGCGGCTTCTGAACTCTGGCGCCAATCTCGAGCGCGAGGATAAAGCGGGTCGAACAGCCCTCTGGTATGCGGCTCATTCGGGCTCGCTCGAGGCGACCGCGGCGTTGCTCGATCGTGGCGCCGACATCAACCACGCGGATGCATCAGGCCTGACGCCGGTGGCGGTCGCCAGTCGTGACGGGAGGACTACGATCGTGAAGCTGCTCCTTGCAAAGGGCGCACAGGTCGAGCAGTCCTCCAAAATTGGCGACACCCCGCTGCTGTTAGCGGCGGCCGCAGGTCAAGGTGCGGTCGTGGAGCAACTTGTCGCGGCGCGCGCCAGGATCGACGCGCAGAACCGTTTCGGCGATACGGCGCTGATTGTAGCCAGTCGGGCCGGAGATCTCGGCATCGTTCGGCGCCTGTTGGCGGCAGGAGCCAGTACGCGGTTACGCAACAACGACCGCGCAACGGCAGCCGATGTGGCCGAGGCGCGTTCGCTGTCGAAGATTGCCCAGCTGCTGCAGGGCGGCTAGTGCAGTGGAATCGCGGTCGCGCAAACAATCTCGCGCGACGGGCCTCGATCAATGCGATCATTGACCCAGCGCGAGCTTACTTCCGTGTGCAGTAGCCCTGCGCCCCACGAGCAGACGCAAGGCATAGAGGCTCAGGCAGATACCTCCGCCAGCAAACACGATGTCCCCGGGGACTCGTAGCCAGACCAGCCCTTCCATCACGCTCGAGTGCACGATGGCCGGCGATCTTGCGTACCACAGGCCATGAGATATCGCCGCGACGGCCTGATAGATGCCCGCGGGCACGAGGCTCATGAACACCATCATCGCCAGGCCGATGTTCAAGCCCCAGAAGCTCCAGGCGAGCAGGCGATCCGCATGCACATCGCGCCCGAACAGGCCGCGCAGGCAGAACAGAGTCAGACCGATTCCCAGCATTCCATAGACTCCGAACAGCGCGGCGTGACCGTGGGCGGGCGTCAAATTCAGTCCCTGGACATAGTAGAGTGACGCTGGCGGATTGATGGTGAACCCCAGCAAGCCCGCGCCTACCGTGTTCCAGAAGCCGACAGCGACGAAGCAGAGGATCGGCCAGCGGTAGGCCTGGACCCACGGAGCCGCTTTGGAGCGCTGGTAATTGTGCCAGCCCTCGATCCCCAGTATCGCCAGGGGCACGACTTCGAGAGCAGAGAATACCGCTCCGACGGCGATCACCGAGGTGGGAGTGCCCGTCCAATACAGATGATGCAGGGTGCCGAGAATTCCGCCGAACAGAAATACCGTGGTCTCGGCGATGATTGCGCGGTTGGCACTGGCCGCAGCCACCAGCCCGAGCCGTGTGAAGATCAGGGCGACCACCGCGGTTGCAAACACTTCGAAGAATCCCTCGACCCACAGGTGCACCAGCCACCAGCGCCAGTACTCGATCATCGAGTAGTGCGTGTTCTGACCCCAGGTGAGGGAAGTGGCGTAGAAGGCGCCGATGCATGCGGCGGAGAGAAAAACCATGGAGATGAGTGCGCGGCTCTCTGAAGGCCGTTTGATGGCCGGCCACAACGCGCGGCCCAGCAGCAACAGCCAGAAGAGCAGACCGACGAACAATAGAATCTGCCACACGCGTCCCATGTTGGTGTATTCCAGTCCCTGGGCGCCCATCCAGAAGTCGAAGTGAAAGCCCGCGTGTGCGAGTGAGCCAAGCCAGCCGCACGCTGTCGAGCCGACCACGATCGCCAGCAGTGCATAGAACAGGGCATCGACGCCGAGCTTCTGCAGCTTCGGCTCGTATCCGGATAGAAGCGGCGCGATGTACAGCCCCGTCGCAAGCCATGCGGTCGCGATCCAGAACACGCCGAACTGAGTGTGGATACTTCGGCTGACCGTATAGGGAAGGAGTTGGGCGAGCGGCAGACCGAAAAATGACCGGCCCTCGACCGCGTAGTGAGCCGTGATCGCCCCCATTGCGATCTGAATCAGGATCAGCCCGATGACCACAAAGAAGTACTTGCGCGTGGCCTTCATGGAGGGCGTCGCGACAACCCTCAGCAGCGGGTCTGCAGAGGGGGTTGCGGGTCGCTCCCCTTCCGGGTGGGCACTGTGCCACCACACCATGGCGGCAATGCCGGCGATCAGCAAAATGATGCTCACGACGGACCAAATAGCGCTGCCATCGGTCATGGAATTGCCGACCAGCGGCTCGTAGGGCCAGTTACTCGTGTACGACAGGCCTGTCTCGCCGGGGCGATCTGTCGTCGCGGACCAACTCGACCAGAAGAAAAATGCCGCCAGAGCCTCACGGTCCGCGCCCGAAGGCAGGGCGCCATCGGGCATCGCGTATTGCGTGCGCAGCGTCGTCAGTGCCCGGTCGTCACCGAACAGCCGCTCGTAGTGCGACGCAACTTCACGGACCGCTGCAGCGCGCTCGGTGGAGAGCGTCAAAGTCCCGGTGGAGGCGTTGTAGGTGTTCGCGCGCATGATCGACTTCACGCGGGCATCGATCGCTGCCTGCTCCGGCACTCCTAGATCTACATACGCGCGACCATAGGTGCCCTGCGCGATGCGTTGTTGCACCGCCAGGCTTTCACGATGCAGCCAGTCCGCCGACCAGTCGGGCGCAACGTAGCTCCCATGACCCCAGACGGTGCCCAGCTGTTGTCCACCGGCTTTCAGCCATGCCTGCTGCCCCAAGCGAATCTGCTCGGCAGAGAACACTGTATTTCCGCCGGCATCGTACACCGCTGCTGGAATCGGAGGGGCCGCGAGGTAGATCTGTCGACCCAGCCAACCCAATGCAGCGAACGACAGCACAAATACGATACCGAGTCCGCGCCACAGCTTGCTTGTTGAAGTCATGAAAGCATCGCCTCAAGTCAGTCCTCCATCTACTCTGCCCAGGGAGCCGGCAGTCCGCATCAGGGGATGTGCGTACGGTAACGGCGACCGTGGGCTGCGGGCCGCCTACCGGCTGCCCTGTCAGATAGGGACCGAACTGCCTTGCCGCGACTCGCATGGTCTACTCCCTCACATCGGTAAGAACACCTATATCCGTGTGGGCGTCACGGATAGCGGGAGGGGCTCGCCAAAGCGACCCTTGCTGGAAAGGAGGACCCTACATGAGAGCCCCACGGTTTATGCCTATCGTATCGACCCTGGCGACAATCGCCGCCCTGTCGGGCTGCGCCGATGAGATGTGCATGAACCTATCCGATCGGTATTCCGGGGCGATCCTTTTCCAGCTCCATTGTGCAAGCTGCCATGGCGAGGATGCCCGTGGGAATGGCCCCGTGGCCGAGTTCATCAACGTCAAGGTGCCCGACCTCACTCAGATCAGCGCGGCTCGTGGCGGTCATTTCCCGGATGACGAGATATTTCGCATCATCGATGGACAGTCGGAAATGCCCGCTCACGGTAGCCGTCACATGCCCGTGTGGGGATATGAGTTCTTCGGACAGGAGGCGGACGATGAGGCTGCGCACGCCGAAGCGACGGAAAAGATCAAGGCGCTGGTCAACTACGTGCGCAAGCTACAGAGACCGGCTTCCTGATTGCGCTACCGCGACACATGCCGCGTATAGTGCACCTCGGAGGTTTTGGCAGTGAGCCGCGAATTTCCGAAAGCGCTGCAGGGCCTGCTGCGCGGCGGCGCATACCCTCACGGCGTGGAGGCGGTCCACGTCATTGCCACGCACATATCCTGGGTGCTACTGACGGGCGAATTCGCTTACAAGATCAAACGCCCCGTCCACTATCCCTTCGTCGACCTGCGCTCGGCGTCCCAGCGCGCATTTCTGTGCAGCGAGGAGCTGCGCCTCAATCGCCGCTTTGCGCCCGATCTCTATCTGGAAGTCTGTCCGATCACCGTGGTCGACGGAGAAGCCCGGATCGGGGGAGCGGGACCTCGTGCGCACACGACGCGGACTGGTGGCCTTCGACTGCCTCGAGTTCGACCCCGCTCTGCGCTGGATAGATGTAGCCGATGAGGTGGGATTCCTCCTGGCCGATCTTGAGGCGAGTCACGCAGACTTGCATTCCCAAGCATTCCTGCAAGGGTACCTGGATGAAGGGCGTAGTTGGCTTGGCGCTGCCCTGGCAGTATCGCTTGAGGGTGAGATTAGGAAGACTGTGCTTGCAGCGCGAGCCAAAGCATTGAGCGAGGATGCCCGCCTGGTAAGTTTGCAAAATGAGCAAACCCAGGCCACAGAACTGGCTGAAGCAAGTATCGCGCTCTGGCGACAACTGGATGACTCAAGGGGGTTAGCTACTGCGTTGCTTCACCGGGGTTGGCCTGCTCATGCCCTGGGAGAGTTTGAAGTCGCAAAGCGTGTGTACAGGGAAGGTCTCCAACTTCTCTCCTCACCAGATGATACCTGGCTGCGTGCTCAATTGCTCTTTTACCTGGCGGCAGCGGAGGGATTCACCTCTAACTTCGAGCAAATGCAGTCTTTGTATACGCAAAGCAGAGGACTTTTTGAGCAACTAGGTGATAAAATCTCGATCGCCGACCTGCTAAAGGATCAGGGAGGACTGTCAATCCTGGAAGGCAAGTTTATGGAGGCCATTGACCTTCTGTTGCAGAGTATTAAACTATGTTATGAAGTAGGCCACAGACAATTCGTTGCAACATGTATGGGGTCATTAGGGTTTGCGTTCGGCCTGCGAGAGGAGCCTGATCCGGAATCGGCAAGCATTTATTCGGCAAAACTGAGCGGCGCAGCCGAAGGCTTGATGGATGCCATTGGGTTAACTCCCTGGACGCGAACCCTTCCACTGGTTGTAATGGTACGCCAACAGATTCGCTCCCGGGTGGACGATCAGCGCTGGGAAGCAGCCTGGTCCGAAGGTCGAGCCCTCACAGCAAAACAAGCGATCGACCTGGCCTGTCGACTGGCAGAGGGAACGTTTTCCCAGTAAATGGCTATACGAAGTCAGCGATAAAGCGGCGTTGCAGGATCAGGAGCGCTGCCACGGCTCGACGCCCTCCCTAGAGCAGTTCGCTACTCCTTTCTGCTCGCGTCTGTGTTTGCCAGCGCAAACTGCAATGTTCGTTCCGCTAAATCAGAGATACGTGAGTTA
>CAZLYG010000144.1:0-4828 GCA_964563075.1 uncultured Steroidobacteraceae bacterium
CCGCGAGGAGCAGAAGGGCTTGAGCGATGAGCGCGACGAGCTCGAAGCACTGCTGAAGAGCCGCGCCAGGCTGCGCAAGCTGGTCGGCGAGGAGATTCGCGCGGACGCCGAGAAGTTCGGCGACGACCGCCGCACGAAGATCGTCGAGCGCGAGGCCGCGCAGGCGATCGATGAGACCGCGCTGATTCCCAACGAGCCGGTGACCGTGGTGCTGTCCACAGGCGGCTGGGTGCGCTCGGCGAAGGGCCATGAGATCGATCCGCACACCTTGTCCTACAAGACAGGCGACGGGTTCCAGTCGGCCGCTCGCGGCCGCAGCCTCCAGCAGGCGGTGTTCATCGACAGCACCGGCCGTACCTATAGTCTGCCGGCACATTCGCTCCCCTCCGCACGCGGCATGGGCGACCCGCTGTCCGGCCGCCTCAATCCGCCGGATGGCGCGAAGTTCGCCGGCGTCATGATCGGGGAGCCCGAGGACCTGTGGCTGCTGGCGAGCGATGCCGGTTACGGGTTCACGGTCCGGCTGAAGGAGCTGATCACCGACCGCCGTGCCGGCAAGACGGTTCTCAACGTCCCGGAGAATTCGTTCGTGTTGCCTCCGGCGGTGGTTCCCTCCACGGACTCGCTCGTGGTGGCCGTCAGCAGCGAAGGCAAGCTGTTGGCCTTCCCCGTCGCGGATGTTCCGGAGATGCCGCGAGGCAAAGGCAACAAGCTGTACGACATTCCTGCCAAGAAAGCCGCCGCCCGCGAGGAGCTCGTGACGGGTGTGGCGGTGGTGCCGCCGAATGGCAGCCTCGTGCTCTGGGCCGGCGAGAAGCAGAAGGTCCTCGACTGGAAGGACCTGAAGGAGTATCGAGGACAGCGCGCTCAACGCGGGTCGGTGCTGCCCAGGGGATGGCCGCGCAAGGTGGATCGACTGGAGGCGCAGCTGCCTCCGGCGCCAGAACCCAAGGGTTGAGGGCCTCAGCGACCCTGAGCGGCGCCGAGCACGACCTGCTCGGGCTCGTTGATGAAGTAGCCCTGGATGTACTGCACGCCGAGCTGCCACAGCACGGCCATCGTGTTGGCGTCCTCGACGCGCTCGGCGATGGTCTGGATGAGGCGCTTGGTAGCCGCATCCACCAGCGTACGAGTGCGTTGCTGCAACCCCTGATCGGCGGCGAGGCTCTGCACGAGCGCGCCGTCGATCTTCACGAAGTCCAGGGGCACGGAATCCAGCAGACCCTGGCTGTCGCGACCGGAGCCAAAGCCGTCGATCGCGAAGCGGAAGCCGCGCTGGCGTAAGGCGGCGGCCAAGGCCTTCACCTGCGGCGCGTAGGTGGAGGCCACTCCTTCGTTGACCTGGAAGCACAGCCGTGCGGGATCCGCCCGGCTGGAGCGCACGTGATTCTCCAACCATCCCTGGAAGGTCGCATCGCCCACGGTATCCTTTGAAAGGCGCACGAACAGGCACCCTGGGTTGCGCTGCGCGGCGAACGATAGCGAAGCACCCACGACCCACCGGTCGATGTTCTTCATCAGGTCGTTGCGCTCGGCGGCGGCCATGAATTCCGACGGCAGCACTTCTTTGCCGCTCCCGTCGATCATGCGCACCAGCACGTCGAACATCGCCGGATCTTCACCCTGCAGGCTCGCAACCGGCTGCTGCACCAGACGGAAGCGGTTCTCCATCAGGGCAGCCTTGATGTGCTTCACCCACACCTTGTCGTACGACTGCACGCGCGTGTCCGCGTCGGCACGGTCCGAGACGACCGATTGATTGCCGCCGCGCTGCGTGCCTCGTTTGCACGCATCGAAGGCATCCGCGATGACGGCGTCGAGGTCTGTCTGACTGTGAGAGACGACCGTGAGGCCGATCGTGCAGGTGACGGTGACGGACTTGTCTTTCACACGCGTAGCGTGCTTCTGCAGCCGGCTCAGGAGCTGTGCACTCCAGGCCTCGACGTCATGCTCGTTGCCGCGCTCCAGCAGCGCCAGAAACTTCACGCCACCGAGCCGTCCGATGATCTCTTTCGGATGCAGCGTGTCGCGCAGGATCTTCGCGAACTCGACAATGATTTCTTCGCTTGCGATCACGCCGACGTCGCGCTCGAGCGTGGCGAACTTGTCCAGCTTGATCAACGCCAGATGCCGCATTCCGCCCGCGGCGGGAACGGCGAGCCGCTTGCCGAGCGCCTCGAGCAACTCTCGCCGGTGCAGGAATCCCGTGGAGGCGTCCGAGCGGATCGCTTCGGTCACATCGGCGGCGAGCTTGACCTCATCACGCTTGCGCGCCGGCACCACCAGGCGCACCGAAGGCTCGCCTTCGTGCTCGCCCAGGGCGAGCACGATTTCCACCGGCAGCACGGACCCATCCGCAAGCACAGCGCCTA
Organism: uncultured Steroidobacteraceae bacterium; assembly: GCA_964563075.1. Classification (GTDB taxonomy): domain Bacteria; phylum Pseudomonadota; class Gammaproteobacteria; order Steroidobacterales; family Steroidobacteraceae; genus 13-2-20CM-66-19. Next base: position 2,373 of record CAZLYG010000144.1, read on the forward strand.
CCTTGAGGGTGTGGTCGCTCCAGCGGCCCTGCAGGCATGCGGTGAGAGCGCCCTTGAGCGCCGCCTGGTTGGATTCATCGAAGAGGTCCATGACCGGCTGGCCGACGAGGCTTTCCGGGGTTCCGTACAGCTCACCCCACGCGGGGTTGGCGTCGACCACGATGCCCTCCTGCACCTGCACGATGGCATCGTTGGATCGCTGCAGGACGGATTCGAGCTGGCTGCGGGCATCGCGAGCCGACTTCACCGTCGTGTTCAGGGCGCGTTCCAGGCGATAGGAGCGCAGCTCGCGCAGCACCACGGCGTTCAATCGTGCCGGGCTGGAGAGGGAAACGAGATCGCGTGCGCCTGCGAGGAGAGCGTCGGTAATCAGGGCTTCGGTGGCGGGCTCCTTGCCGAGCGCGTCCGCCAGGACGAGCACGGGCAACCCGGGGGCGAACTGGTCGCGAACCTCGATCGTGGTCTGCAATGGGAGGGTCCCGGCGGCGACGTGAATCAACAGCTCCGGGTTGATCTGCGTCAGCGCATCCCCGAGATCCCGCAGCTCCGGAATCCAGGTGCAATGAACCGGATGACCTGCGCGGCGCAGGACGCTGTTGATCGCCTCGACGGGATCACGCGCGGTGCTCAGAACGATGAGCGGGACCGCATTCTGCTCGGTCAACGGTTGCCTCCCCAGTGGCCAGGGCGTGGCCGAGAGGGATTCTACACCGGACCTCCGCCGTTCCCTTTGAGCCGTCTCTCAGTACCGCACGGGCAAGGTGACTTTCGAGGGCGCGCCGTGCACCTCACGGACCAGCCGGGGAACCAGGTACCCCGGCAACCGGGCCGCCAGCTTTCCTGCGATGAGGGAGGCAGTTGGCGGGGGCACGTCGAAGTGCGCCGCGCCGCGGACCTTGTCGAGCACGTGGAGGTAGTAAGGCAGAACGCCGGCCTCGAACAGCCGTTCGGACAGCTCGGCGAGCACGTCGTCGGAGTCATTGATCCCGCGCAGCAGCACGGACTGGTTGAGCAGCGTCATGCCGGTTTCGCGGAGTGCGGCGCAGGCCTCCCGCACCTCCGTGTCGATCTCGTTCGGGTGGTTGCAGTGAAGGACGAACACCAGCGGCTGGCGGACGCTGCGTATCCATTCGAGCAGCCCGGAGTCGACTCGGGAGGGCAGCACGATGGGCTGACGTGTATGCACTCGCACCCGACGGACGTGGGGAATGTCGGCGAGGGCGTCCGTCAGGCTCCGTAGGCGGGCATCGCTCAGCGACAGGGGGTCTCCGCCGCTCAGTATGACTTCTTCCAACGACTCATCGCGGGCGATGTCCTCCAGAGCTTCGTTCCATCGAGGCGCATCGCTGGCCTGCTCGGCGTAGGGGAACTCGCGCCGGAAGCAGTAGCGGCAGTGCACCGCGCACGCCTGCGTGGTAATCAGCAGCGCCCGGCCTGCGTACTTCTGCAGCAGTCCCGGGGCACGAAACGAGGCCTGCTCCCCCACGGGGTCGCCGGTGAACCCCGGCGGTTCCTCGTTCTCCCGATGGAAAGGCAGTACCTGGAGCAGCAGCGGGTCGTGGGGGTCGCCCTGGCGCATGCGGCGTACATAGCTGGCCGGAACACGCAGCTTGAACGCTGCTGCAGCGGCCGTGTCAGACAGCCCCGGGTCCAGGCCGACAGCCTCGGCGAGGGCCTCCGCAGTGGTGATCGCCGCGGCCATTTCGAGCTGCCAGCGCGCGGGACCCTGCGCTTTGAGGGTCGGGTAGCGAGGGGTAGTGGTTGCCGTTATCATACGCGGCCCTTTATACGGCCCGAGCACCAAATGTCCAGCTACACGACCAGCGAAATCCGCGGCGGCATGAAGGTTCTTCTGGATGGCGAGCCCTACGCCATCGTGGAGAACGAGTTCGTCAAGCCCGGCAAGGGACAGGCCTTCAACCGCATCAAGGTCCGCAATCTCAAGACCGGTCGGACCATCGAGAAGACCTTCCGTTCCGGGGAGTCGCTGGAGGCAGCAGACGTCGTCGACACGGAAATGCAATACCTCTACAAGGACGGGGATTTCTGGACGTTCATGCAGCCGGAGAGCTTCGAGCAGTACACCGCTGGTGCCGCGGCCGTTGGCGATGCCGCGCAATGGCTGAAGGATGGCGTGGTGTGCATCGTGACCCTGTGGAACAACGTTCCGCTGGTCGTCACGCCTCCCCCGCACATCGAATTGAAAGTGATCGAGACCGATCCGGGCCTGCGCGGGGATACCGCAACCGGCGGTCAGAAACCGGCCAAGCTGGAGACCGGGGCGGTCGTGCGCGTGCCGCTGTTCATCAACGAAGGCGACGTGCTGCGCATCGATACCCGCACCGGGGCCTACATCTCACGCGGCAAGGGCTGATCGCCGGGGGCGGCGGGCACGCCACATTCCGTCGATCGTGTAGATCGCCAGTCCCGCCCAGATCAGGGCGAGCCCCACGGCC